>JASFRE010000128.1:0-9462 GCA_050115055.1 Candidatus Eiseniibacteriota bacterium
ACGGTCATCAACGAGGCGTACCCCGTGCGCTTGTCGGTGGTGTAGAGATCGGCTGCCACCTCGATGTTCTGCGGGAAGTTCTTGACCTTGTTGATGCGGGCCAGCGCTGCGTCGGCGTTCTTCACGAGGTCCCCGAAGAAGGCCTGCGGGTTCTTGAGATACAGCGCGCTCAGATCGATCAGCACGTTGCCCTTGTCGTCCTCGGCGCGGATCGGCAGCGTGCGCACCACGGTCTCCGTGTAGGTGCGCTCGACCGCATCAGCGATCGGGCTCTTCGCCGCGGCGCGGTGCCAGACGTCGGGCTGCACCAGCATCAGCGACCGGTCGTTGCGGCGCCAGAGCAGCAGCTGCTCGCTCCACTGGAAACCGAAGAAGAAGCGACCGCGGGCGACGCTCGTCGCCATGATGAACTCGGTGTCGAGCTGTTCGGCACGGACCATCGCCAGAAGCTCGTTCTTGTCGCGGTAGAGGGTGTAGAGGCCGTCGATGCGCTCCTTGCCGGCCACCGTCTCGGCGATCGACGGCAGCGCTTCCTCGGCCTCGCCCGCCGGCGGCTGCTGGGCAGCTGTCACGGCGAACGTCGCGAGCAGCAGCACGAGGCCGGTGGTCGCGGCGACGGTCAGGCGCCTGACGGACGGGTGACGTGGAGTCTCGATCTGCATTCCTGATCTCCCCAAGATGGTCCCGGCCCGGTCCCGCTCGGCACCCTGCACATCCCTGGCAGCGCGGGGCCGGCCGTGTCGATCGGTGGCGTACCTGTCAGCGGCCGCGAAAGCGCGCGACGGTCCTGTCGCCGACCGGACTCGTGTGTGGCCGTCGGATCTTTCGATCGCGGAAGGGCGCGTGAGGTCTCTCGAGCCGCCGTGCCGGAGCTACGATGCATCGCCGCCACCGGTTGCGTCCCGGCGGCGCCACGGCCGGGCGGCCGCACCGTCCTGCCGGGCGCCACGGTCGGGCCGACCGGGCCGCTGCCGCGACCCTGCCCTCGAACACCCGCCCCCGCTCCCGTGTTCGGCGGACCCGGCATCGAACTGGAGGATCCGGGCCATCTGCCCCAGGGATGGACGGCCGCCCCCGGGGGCCTGCCGTGTGGCTTGCTGCAACGCCGGGCGCCGCGGCCCGCGGAGCCAGCGCGAGGTGCCGCCGCCGAGCCGCGACGGCGCCCAGGACTCTACGTAACTTGATTTTTAGCAATCAGTTATGTCGGTGACGGCAGGCGCCGACGGGGTCCGGACACAGAGTTCGGGGCACCACCCGGAGATCACCTCGGGTTCCAGACACAGACCTCGTCGAGGTCCTTGCGGCGCAGGTCGGGCACCTGGACGCCGGGGGCCGGATAGCCGACCGGAAAGAGCATGTAGGGACGCTCGTGGTCGGGGCGACGGAGGATCTCGGAGAGGAAGCCCATCGGACTCGGCGTGTGGGTCAGCGTCACCAGACCCATCTGGTGGAGGGCGGCGATCAGCAGGCCACAGGCGATCCCGACGCTCTCCTTCACGTAGTAGTTCTTGCGTCGGCCACCGTCCGGGGTGACGCCGTGGACCTCCTCGAAGACCACCACGATCCACGGCGCGATCTCGAGGTAGGGCTTGCGCCAGTCGGTGCCGAGCGGCGCCAGCGCCTCCCGCCATGCCTCCGGCATGCGCCCGCCCTCGTAGCTCTGGTACTCCTCGCGCTCCGCGGCCTCGCGGATGCGACGCTTGATCTCAGGGTCGTCGATTGCCACGAAGCGCCACGGCTGGCGATGCGCACCGGATGGCGCCGACGCCGCCGTGCGGATCGCCAGCTCGATCAACCGGCGGGGCACCGGGTCGGGCGCGAAGTGCCGGATGCTGCGCCGGCGCTGCATCGACGCGTGAAAGTCGCTGGCGCGGCGGAGCATCTCCTCCGGCGCCAGGCGTTCGAACGGATAGGGCACGAAGTGTGGCGCGTCGGGAGAAGACGTCATCGGGCTGAGCCTCCTTGCCTGGATCGTGGTTCGGCGGCGGGGTCGTCGATGGCGGCGCGGCTCAGGGGGCGTCGTCGGCATCCACGCACCAGACGCCGGGCAACCAGACCTCGCCGGGGCCGCCCGCCCCGGCCGTGTCGATCATCTCCCAGGCGGCGTGGGCACCGGCGACCGCCTCGAGACACAGGCCATGGGCGCGCGCCAGGTCGAGCCAGGCCGCGAGGCGCCGGCTGGCGATGAGCTCCCGCACCGTCTCGACGAGCGCCGGATCGTCCTGCCGCGCGACCCAGTCCGGCCGCTCCACCGCGGTACAGAACGCCTCCCAGAGCCGTGGCTGGACGCCGGCCACCACCAGGTGCCGGTCGTCGGCTGTCCGGTAGATGTTGTAGCACGGGAGCCGGCCACGCAGCGCCGACGGTGCCACGGTGCGGGCCGGCGCGTCGTCCCCTGGACCCCCGGGGGCCGGCACGCGGGCGGGCGGGCGGCCCGCCGACGGTGCCGCGACGCTGCGCTCGAACGCCGTCCAGGTCGCCAGATGATGCAGCGTCGAGACCACGATGCGCCGCCCGCGCCCGTCTCGCGCCCGGGCCAGCAGCGCGGCGAGGATCGCCTGCACGGCCGGCATGGCCGTCGCTCCGACGCCGGCGATCTGGACCCCGGGGACGGCCGGCGTGCCGTCGGCGCCGCGCAGCAGGTCGAGGACCCCGGACATCGCCAGCAGCCCGAGGTCGTGGCCGCGCCGCGCCGCCAGCCGCCCCTGGATGCCGCCGGCGGTTAGCGCGCAGCGGACGAGACGCCGGTTGGCGGCGGCGGCGACAGCGGCGTCGATGGCGCGCTCGAGTCCGCGACCGCGCACGCCACCCGCCTGCCGGCCGTCCTCGCCGCTCGCGGGTCGCGGGCTCTCCAGGAGGACGTCGGCCTTCCGGAGAAGGGTCGCGAGCCGCCGGCGCCCCGCGTCGGAGTCGAGGTCGATCGTCCGCGCCTGCTGGCCGGCGCGGAGCGTGCGCGCGAAGTCGCCGCGGCCTCCCATGCGCCGCTCGATCGCGGCCAGCGGATCGCGCTCGCCCGGCTCCTCGACGACGGTGACGCGGGCACCGAGTCGCGCGAGCAGGGCCGAGCAGTAGGCCCCGGGCAAGAGACGGGTCAGATCGATGACATCGATGCCGTCGAGCGGCGGCGCGCTCAAGTGCTCGTCTCCAGGCTGGTTCCGCGGTGGTTCGGCGACCGGGCCGGCGCCGATCCCGGAGGTGCCGGCAGCCGTCTCGGGCGGCGGAACCGCCCGCGCACGGGGCGGGGTAGCATAGCAGACCGGCGGTGACGAGCCGCGCTCATCCGGCAGCGTTCCTGGAGCGTATCGACGCGTCCGGGGTTTCCCGTATACTGGTTGTCCAGCTCGTTCCGGCGTCGTGGCCACGTCGCGATGCACGGCCCCGCCCCGGCGAATCCCGCGTGGCCGGAGCCCCGGATCACGGATCCCCCTGGAACCCCGGCACCTGGACGGTTCGCCACGCCTCGTGGTGGCCACCTGGCCCCGAGTACAGGCGAGATCGGAGAGACCTTCATGAAGTCGAGCGATCCCCGGACTGCAGGCGGAGCCTCGAGGAGCGCCGGCCGCGACACAGACGGTGCCACCGGGCGGCTATCCGCCTCGCGCGCCGCCGCCGGCCCGCGCGACGACCGCTGGGTGGAGGTGGACGGGGTACGCCTCTACCTCGGGCAGCCGGTGCGGATTGAGCGGCGCTGGATCGGCCAGGAGGAGATCCTCCGGCAGCTCGAGGCCTGCTGGCTGGTGGTCGACCAGCAGGACCTGCCGCTGACGCCACGCATCATCGGTCCGCCCGGCATCGGCAAGACGACCCTCGGCATGGCGGCGGCGCGGAATCGCGGCCAGGACCTGTACATCTATCAGTGCACGAGCGACACGCGACCCGAGGACCTGCTCATCACCCCGGTGCTCGGCGAGCAGCGCCAGATCGTCTACCATGCATCGCCGCTGGTGACGGCGATGATCCGCGGTGGGATCTGCATTCTCGACGAGGGGAACCGCATGAACGAGAAGAGCTGGGCCTCGCTGGCCCCGCTCTTCGACTACCGGCGCATGGTCGAGAGCATCATCGCCGGCATCCACGTGCCGGCGCATCCGTCCTTTCGCGCCTGCGTCACCATGAACGAGGACGAGTCGACGTTCGAGGTGCCCGACTACATCCTGTCGCGCCTCCAGCCGACACTCGCCATCGAGTTCCCGGAACGCGACGACGAGCTGGCCATCCTGCAGTATCACCTGCCATTCGCCGAGCCCGACCTGGTCGCCCTGACCGTGGACTTCCTGCAGCGCGCGCACGGCCTTGAGCTCGACTTCTCGCCGCGTGACGGGATCCACATCCTGCAGTACGCGATGAAGCGTCTCCGGCAGGATCCGAAGCACCCGCTGTCGCGCGACCGTGTCTGGCGCGAGGCGCTCGAGCGCGTCCTCGGCGGGGAGGCGCTCGATCTCGAGGAGATGGCCCGCAAGCGCCGTCGGGCCCTCGGCGGCCAGTCGGCGCCGATCGGCCTCGGCGACTTCTTCTTCGATGCCGATCACCCGTTGCATCCCGACCGGGGTGGTAGCCGCGAGGACGACGACTCCGAGTCGAGCTGACGCGCCGCACCGATGAGCCACTCGAGCGACAGCCAGCACGGTGACCGCGACGATCGCCGCGGCACCGACGATCGCAACGACCTCTTCGACATCTCGGACCGGTTGCGTGTCGTGCCGGTCGTGCACGGCAGCGGCGACTTCGCGCAGGAGGTGCGGCGCGTCTTTCTCGGCGGGCACTACGACTGCATCGCCGTGCCGCTGCCGCCGTCGTTCCGGCGCCCGGTCGAGGCCGCGGTCGGCGAGCTGCCACAGATCGGCATCGTCACGCTGCGCGAGCCGGCCATCCTCGACGAGGACGATGCCTGGCTCGCCCTGGGCGGCATCGGCGATGACGAGGACCTCGAGGACCTGGTCGCCGAGGGCGACGACGACGATGACGACGACGAGGGCGGTGATGACGACGACGAGGTCGAGGAGATCGAGGCACAGCCTGCCAGCTACGTACCGATCGACCCTTGCCAGCCGGTGATCGCGGCGGTCCGCATGGCGCTCGAGGAGCGCCTGCCGACCGCCTTCATCGATCTCGAGGTGGACCGCTACGAGCCGGACCCGACCCTGTCGCCCGACCCCTATGCCCTGAAGCGCATGCCGCTCGATCGCTTCGCCGCCGCCATGCTTCCCTTCCTGAAGGCACCGGCACCGGGGTCGCAGCGCGACGCCCGCATCCGCTGGATGGCCTACCAGCTGCACCGCCTCGAGCTCGAGCACCAGCGCGTGCTGGTGGTGATCGCCATCCAGGACTGGCCCTGGGTCCGCGACGCCTACCGCCGCCGCGCGGCCTACCCGGAGCCGGCGCGCCCCACCGAGAAGCCGCGCGCCTGGGCGGTCCACCCGTCGACGCTCTACTTCGTGCTCGGCGAGCTCCCGTACGTCACCCATCTGTACGAGACGCGGCGGCAGGACTTCCGTCCCGACGACCACCTGTCGATCGACGGCGTCAAGGAGCTGCTGCTCGAGTCGCGTAGCCGCTGGATCTCCGAGCGCGATCCCGACCGCCACTGGGTGACGCCGCAGCTCCTCAAGCGGATGCTGCACTACATGCGCAACCTGACGCTGCTCGACCGGCGCCTGACGCCGGATCTCTACACGATCGCGGTCGCCGCCAAGCAGGTGGCCGGCGACGACTTTGCCACCTTCGTGGTCGATACGTCGCGCCGCTACCCGCTGCAGCGTCAGGCGCCGCCGCTCCGGACCGCGACCTGCGGCCCCGAGATCGGCGAGCTCGGCGATTCGGGCACCTACTGGCTCAAGTCGCGCCTGCCGGGGGCCCCGCAGATCTGGCGGCAGCTGCGGCTCAAGCCACAGCCGAACCCGCGCCGCTCGCGACTCTGGCAGATGCTGTGGAATCCATGGGCGCAGTGCTCGTGGCCCCCGGAGGACAAGCGCATCGAGAGCTTCAACACCCACGTCCGCGAACAGGCGCGCGCCATGCTCGGCAGCGACCTGGCCCGGTCGGAGAAGTTCACGAGCTCGATCAAGGACGGGCTCGACATGCGGGAGACCCTGCGCAACTGGCACTCGGGTGACCTCTACGTGCAGGAGATCCCGCCGAGCCGCGGCAACGTCGAGGTCGTCGTCTTCCTCTTCGAGTCGCCGGCCGATCCGACCGTCTACTCCTGGCGCTCGACCTGGCAGGCGGAACACGCCGAGGAGTCGACGCTCGCCTTCTACGCGACGCCTTACATCGAGCGCATGGTCGGACCGGGCGTGGGACTCGCCAAGTACGGCGGCGCCATGTTCCTGTTCCCGCCACGCCCCATCCACGACGTCTGGACCGATCCGGGGCTCGACGCGGCACGCAACCCCGAGGACCGCCTGGTGGCTGCGGCGCTCATGCACTCGCGCGAACGCAATGTCGTCATCGTGGCGCCGCGGGCGCCGCGCGGCCGCTGGCGTCTCCTGGCCCGGCGCCTGCGGCGGCACATCGTCCACATCCCGCTCGGCCGCTTCTCGGGGCAGACGGTCGAGCGCCTGCGGCACTTCCACGTGCTGAACGGCCAGGAGGTGCGCTCCTACGCCGCGCGCTTCATCCGCGAGTTCTGAGGTCCGGGGTGGGAGGCGTGTCGCCCGCCGCCCGCGGGCGCGAGCTTGTCGCCTTCCCCGGCATCTGCTACAACCTCGGCCATGATCGACGTCCAGGGCGTCACCAAGTGCTTCGGTCGCCTGGCTGCCGTCGCCGACGTCAGCTTCCGGGTGGAGCGCGACGAGATCGTCGGCTTCGTCGGTCCGAACGGTGCCGGCAAGAGCACGATGCTCCGGATGCTGGCGACCTACCTGCGACCGACGCGTGGTGCGATCCACGTCGCCGGATTCGACACGGTCGGCGCCTCGCTCGCCGTGCGCCGCCGCGTGGGCTACCTGGCCGGCGACACGCCGCTCTATCCACGCATGCGGGTCGACGACTTCGTGCGCTTCGTCGCCCGGGCGCGCGGCCTGCGGGGCCAGCAGCTCGAGCGCCAGCTGGTCCGGGTCGTCGACCTCGCCGGCATCGCCCCGGTGCTCGACCGTCGCATCGCCGAGTGCTCGACCGGCTTCCGGCAGCGGATCGGCTTCGCAAGCGCCCTCGTCCACGACCCTCCGATCCTCGTGCTCGACGAGCCCACGCACGGCTTCGACCCGCTGCAGGTGCTCGCCTTCCGCGACCTGCTCCGCGAGCTGCGTGACGGCCGCGCCATTCTCTTCTCGAGCCACATCATCCAGGAGGTGCAGGCGATCAGCGACCGGGTGCTGATCATCCACGAGGGGCGGCTGCTCGGCGACGGCACGCTTCCCGAGCTCGCCGGGCAGACGGGCGTCGATTCCGGCGATCTCGAGGAGATCTTCGCGCGCCTGGTGCGCGCGCGGGCGTCCGGCGACGAGGTGGCGCGTGTCTAGCGGGACGCACGACACCGGTCTCCCCGTGCGACCGGGGGTGCGCGAGCTCACCTCCGGCATCCACACGGTTTTCGTGCGCGAGCTCGGCGCCTGCCTCGACACGCCGATCGCCCCGATCGTCGGCGCCGTCTTCCTGGTGCTGTCGACGACGATCTTCATGAATGACTTCTTCCTGCGCGGCGTGGTCGACATGTCGGCCTACTTCGCCGCGCTGCCGTTACTCCTGATCCCCTTCATCCCCGCGATCACGATGCGCCTCTGGGCCGAGGAGCGGGCGCAGAACACCTTCGAGCTCCTCCTGACGCTGCCCCTCGACGCGCTCCAGGTCATCCTCGGCAAGTACCTGGCGGCCCTCTGCTTCTACCTCCTGATCCTCGCCGGCAGCCTGCCGATCGTCGTCATGCTGGTGGTGCTCGGCACGCCCGACGGCGGCGCGATCGTCGCCAGCTATCTGGGGGCGGCACTGCTCGGGGCCTTCTTTCTCGCCTTCGGTCAGCTCGCCTCCGCCCTGACCCGGGACCAGGTCGTCGCCTTCGTGCTCGGCACGCTGATCGGCTTCGTCTTCGTGGTCACCGGCCACGAGACGGTGGTCGAGGTGCTCGACGGCATCGATCCCGGGGCCGGTCTCGGCACCTGGCTTCGCGAGTCGATCTCGGTGCTGCCACGCTACGAGACCTTCACCAGCGGTCTCGTGACGCTCGCCGATGTCGTCTACTTCGCGCTGATGATCGCCCTCTTCCTCGCGCTCAACCGGGCCGTCGTCGAGCGGAGCCGCCGGTGAACGGCGGGCGTCTCGCCACTGGCGTCGCGATGGCGCTCATGGTCGCGATTGCGACGATGGCGCACCGGGTCGTGCAGCGATTCGGAGCCCCGGAGCTCGACCTGGCCGGGCGTGCCACCTCGACGCTGTCGGCCGACAGCCGTTCGTTCCTCGATGAGCTCGACGAGCGCGTCAGCGTCACCTTCTTCGTGAGCGGTCGCTCGACGATGCCGTCGCATCTCAAGGTGGTCGAGCCCACCGTGCGCCGGCTGCTCGAGGCGATGCGACGGCGCGCCCCGGAGTGGATCGATGTGCGCGTCCTCGATCCCGGGCTGGGCGGAGAGGCGGGCGCGGCGTACGCCGCGCGCCGCAAGGTGTCGCCGATCAAGGTGCGCCGCGTCGTCGAGGATGCGACCGGCGAGCAGGAGGTCTGGTCATCGCTGGCGCTGCGCACCGCGAGCGGTGGCGAGGCGCTCATCCAGGGCATCCAGGACACCGACCTGCCGCTCCTCCAGGGGCTCATCGTCGAGCACCTGCGCGCCCTGCGCGATCCCCCGCGGCCGGTGTTCGCGCTGGCGGCGCCGGCGGACGGCTACCGGGGCCTGGCGGCGGCGCTCGCCGAGCATGGACCGGTGATCGAGCTCGACCTGGAGCGCCGTCCCGACGTGCCGCTCACCGCCGACGTCCTCTTCTGGATGCAGCCGGATCGGGTGAGCGACGCGGCGGTCGCCGCGCTGCGCCGTTACATCGACGGCGGACGGACGGTGGTGCTGGCCGGCTCGACCCACACCATCGAGTACGTGCTCGACGAGGACGGCGCCATCCGCTTCCGGGTCCGTCGCCACGGCGACGGCTGGTCGCGCCTGCTCGCCGAGCTCGGACTCGAGGCGGCTCCGGATCTGCTCCTCGACCGTGCGAGCGGCCCGGTCCTGGTCCGGACCGGGACCGCGGATGCGACCGGTGAGCCGGCGAGCGCCGCCGGCCTGCGGGAGGTCGCGGCGCCGTTCCAGCTGCGCTGTCTGCCGGCGTTCTACGACATGCGGAGCTTCCACGGGCCGGCGCGCGGGGCGCTCCACTTCGTGGCCGCCGCACCGCTGGCGGCCGAGCCGCGCCGGCTCGAGGAGCTCGGGATGTCGGCCGAGGTGGTGGCGACGACGACCGAGCACGCGCGCGTCCTGCCGCTGCCCGAGGGGCTGTTCGACGTCGAGGACCTCGAGGGTGGCCTGCCGGTCCCTAAGCAGA
>JASFRE010000129.1:0-9432 GCA_050115055.1 Candidatus Eiseniibacteriota bacterium
GCGCCCGGGCCGCGTCTCGATCGACGTCTACACGGTGGCGGGGACGCACCTGCTCGAGCTGTGGAGTGGCCACCAGGCAGCCGGGACCTACGTGCGTCGCTGGGACGGCCGCCTGCCGGACGGCTCGCGGGCGGCGCCGTCGGTCTACTTCGCGCGCCTCCGGACGGCGACCGGCGAGGCCACGACCCGTCTCACCGTCATCCGTTGAGGACGGCAGCGAGAACGGGGCCCGCAGCGGGGATGCGAGCCGTGCCGGGGGGGGCGGTGCCCCGCGCGTCGTCCGTCACACCGGCGTTCCCCTTCATCGTCGCGGCCACGATGGCGCACCTCGCGTGGGGGGGTGTGATCGCCGTGCTGCTGCCCGGGAGACGGGATGAAGCGATGGATCGCCATGCGGCGGGAACCACGCCGGGTGTTGTGTCCGACCGTACTGGAGGAGTGAGATGACGGGGTCTGGCGAGTTGACGATCCTCGGGACCGGCAACATCGGCCGCGCCGTGGCCGAGGGCCTGGTGGAGAGCGGTCTGTACGAGCCGCGGCAACTGACGCTGACCCGGCGGCGCGTCGAGCACCTGGACGACCTGTCGGCGCGAGGCTTCCGCGTCACCGCCGACAACCGGGCCGCGGTCCAGGATGCCGGGATCGTCGTCGTCGCGGTCGAGCCACAGCAGCTCGACGGCCTGCTGGTCGAGATCGGCGGCATGCTCGTGCCGGAGCGTCAGGTGCTGGTGTCGGTGGTCGCGGGCGTCTGGATCGATGACCTCCGCCACCTGGTGCCGGACGACCTGGCGATCGTCCGCGCCATGCCGAACACGGCGATCGCGCTCGGGCGGTCGATGACCTGCCTCGCGGCCGGCGATCGGGACGTGGCGGCGATCGGTCGGGTCAGGCCGCTCTTCGACGCGCTCGGACGTACGCTCGTCATCCCCGAGGAGCTCATGGTGCCCGCCACGGCGCTCTGCGCCTGCGGCATCGCCTATTTCCTGCGGGTCATCCGCGCGGCGTCGCAGGGTGGCATCGAGATCGGTTTCCATCCCGATGAGGCGCTCGCCCTGGCGGCGCAGACGGCGCTCGGCGCCGCGTCGCTGGTCCTCGCGGAGGGCGGCCATCCCGAGCGCCAGATCGACCACGTGACGACGCCCAGGGGCTGCACGATCTCTGGCCTCAACCAGATGGAACACGCGGGGCTGTCATCGGCGATGATCCGCGGCATCGTGACGTCGGCGGAGAAGGCGGCCTCGCTCTACCGGAAGCGCGTCTGACGGCGCCGCCGCCGCCGGCGAGCGGTGTCTGTTTCTACTGCCTCGCGACCCCGGACGGCGACGTGCGGGGCCGCGCATGACGCTGTTCCGGTCGGCCCTTGACCGGACGGGGCGGTGGCACGCGAGGCGGCAGGCGAACCGGCATGCTATGATGCCGCGATCGCCGACCCGATCGAGCTGCGACGCGGCCCATGCGACTCCATCGACTGCAAGACTGGTACCGGGGGAGCGCCCCCTGGGTGAAACGGCTCGCCGGCCGCTGCGCGCGCCTGGCACCGCCGGGCATGCTCTTCGGCGCCGCCTATCGCGACACGCGGGAGCTGCTCCGGCGGACCGAGCGCTGGAGTGCCGACCAGCATCGCGCCTGGCAGCTCGAGCGACTCCGCGAGCTGCTCGTCCACTGCGGCGCCCACGTGCCCTACTACCGGAAGGTCTTCGCCGCGGCGGGCTTCGACCCCGCGCGTCTCGCCGATCCGGCCGAGCTCCGGGCGCTGCCCTACCTGACCAAGGAGACCCTCCGCGCCGATCCCGCCGCCTTTCGCGCCGGGACGTACCGCGACGACCAGCTGATCCGCGTGACGACCGGCGGCTCGACCGGGCAGCCGCTCGGCTTCCTGTTCGACAAGGCACGGACGCGGCAGATCGAGAAGGCGTTCCTGCACGACCACTGGTCCCGCGTCGGCTACCGCTTCGGCGACCCGGTGGCGGCGCTGCGCGGCGCCGCGCTGCCGGACGGCGCCATCGCCACGGTCGATGCCCTGCTCAACACGCTGGTGCTGTCGCCGTTCGGCCTGACGGCGGAGCGCGCCCCCGACTACCTGGCGCGTCTCGACCGTTTCGCGCCGCGCTTCCTCTGGGGCTACCCGTCGACCCTCTACCAGCTGGCGCAGGAGATCGAGCGCCAGTCGCTGGCGCGCCGCTTCGCGCCGCGGGCGGTGATCTGCGCGTCGGAGAAGGTCTTCCCCTTCCAGCGCCGGCTGCTCGAGCGCGTCTTCCAGTGCCGCGTGACCAGCTACTACGGCCTCAGCGAGTACACGGTCTGCGGCGCCGAGTGCGAGGGATCGAGCGACATCCATCTCTATCCGCAGTACGGCTTCACCGAGCTGGTGCCGGTGGAGGGGGAGAGGGCGACATCCGCCGATGTGCAGGCCGCCGGCGGGACAGCGGCCGGAAGTCCGGCGCCGGTCTGCGAGATCATCGCCACCGGCTTCAACAATCTCGCCTTTCCGTTCGTCCGCTACCGGACCGGTGATCTCGCGGTGCCGGCATCGGGTGACGCGTGCGCCGCCTGCGGACGCCACTACCCGCGCCTCGAGGACGTCATCGGACGTGCCGCCGAGTTCGTCGTCACCCGCAGCGGGCGTCTGGTCAGCCTGACGAGCCTCATCTTCGCCCAGCACTTCACCGCCTTCGAGCGGATTCGAAAGCTGCAGCTCGAGCAGCGCCAGGCCGGCAGGCTCGTGGTGCGGGTCGTCAAGGCGCCGGACTTCGGTGCCGAGGATGCGCGTGAACTCGAGCGTGTCATCGAGCGCTGCGTCGGCGAGGGCGAGCTCGATGTCGAGCTGGATGACGTCGAGGAGATCCCGGCCACGGAGCGCGGCAAGCACCGCTTTCTGATCCAGGGGCTCGACGTCGGCGAGGTGATGCCGGCCACGTGAACGCGGCCAGGGGGTCCAGGATGAACGACGACACGCGTGAGCTCGTGTGCGGCAAGGTCGAGCAGGCGATCGGCATCCTGCAGGAGCTCGATCTCGACTGCTGGCTCACCTTCGTGCGCGAGACGACCGGCGGCGGCGATCCGGTGCTACCACTCATTCTCGGGCAGCCGCTCACGTGGCAGAGCGCCCTGATCCTGACGCGCGGCGGCGACCGCATCGCCCTGGTCGGCCGCTACGAGGATGCGGCGGTGCGATCAGGCGGCGCCTGGACGGACGTGCGGCCGTACGTCGAGGGCATCCGCGAGCCGCTGCGCGCGGCGCTGGCCGCGATCGACCCGCGGCAGGTGGCGATCAACGTCTCGGTCGACGACGTCAAGGCGGATGGGCTGACGCACGGACTCTGGCAGCTCCTGCACCGGCATCTGGCCGGTACGGAGTACGTGGAACGGCTGACGAGCGCCGAGCAGCTGATCGCCGCCCTCAGGGGACGCAAGATCCCGGCCGAGGTGGACCGCCTGCGTCGCGCCATCGCCACCTCGGCGTCGCTGTGCGAGGCCGCGGCCCGCTTCGCGCGACCGGGGCGCACCGAGCGCGAGATCGCCGCCTTCATGCAGGCGGAGGTGGCGCGTCTCGGTCTCCAGACCGCCTGGGACCCCGGCCACTGCCCGATCGTCACCACCGGGCCCGGCTCCATGCTCGGGCACGGCACGCCGTCGCCGACGCTCGCCATCGAGCCCGGCCACATCTTCCACCTCGACTTCGGGGTCCGCGAGGCCGGGTACTGCGCCGACATGCAGCGGGTCTGGTACGTCCCCGCCGACGGCGAGTCGGCGCCGCCCGACGTCGTCCGGCGTGCCTTCGATGCGGTGGCCGGCGCCATCCAGGCGGCGGCACGGGCACTGCGCCCCGGCGTCGACGGCTGGCAGGTCGATGCCGCCGCCCGCGCGAGTCTCGTGGCGGCCGGCTATCCGGAGTACCAGCACGCGACCGGTCACCAGGTCGGGCAGGCGGCGCACGACGGGGCCGCCGTCCTCGGGCCGCGCTGGGAGCGCTACGGCCGGACACCCTGCATGCCGGTGGAGCCGGGCAACGTCTTCACCCTCGAGCTGGGCATCGAGGACGTCGATGGCCGTGGCTACCTGGGGCTCGAGGAGATGGTCCTGGTCACGGCCGATGGCTGCGAGTGGCTCACCGAGCCACAGACGGACCTGCCGTTGCTGCCCGGTGGGGACGAGGTGGTGCGGCGCGGCGTGGAGGGGAGAGGTCGCGGGGGGGCTGGGCCCCGCAGGCGGCCGACGACCGGGACGATGCCGTAACTCCCTGGCAACACCGCAAAAAGAAAAGAGACGCCGCATCCTGGTGGATGCCCAGGCCGCATGGACACCCCCTCGAACGACGTCTCTACGTCACAGAGCATACCGCGGGACCCGGTCTTCGATCAACTGGAGCGTCACCATTGCGTTCCGCCGGAAAGCTTCCTGGAAGTCGGCATCCGCACCGTCGATCCTGGAGACCGCGTTGATCCACGGCATCGCCATCGCTCTCTACCTGCTCGCCCTGGTCGCCGTCGGCGCCTGGAAGGCGCGCCGCGTGAGGACGCAGGCCGACTTCGCGGTCGCCGGCCGCCGCCTCTCGCCGTGGATCCTGGTCGGGACCATGCTCGCGACGTGGATCGGCACCGGCTCGATCCTCGGCAACGCCGGCAAGACCTACGAGACCGGGGCCGCCGCCTTCATCCTGCCGCTCGGCGGCGTGCTCGGGATCGTGCTGCTGACGCGCGTCGCCGCCCGGGTGCGCGCCGTCGAGAGCCTCACCGTGCCGGAACTGATCGGCGTGCGCTTCGGTGATGGGCCCCGTCTCCTGAGCGTCATCGCCCTGGTGGTCGCCTATCTCGTAATCGTCAGCTACCAGTACAATGCGGGCGGCGCTGTCCTCGAGACGATCCTCGTCGACGCGGCGGGCCGGCCGTTGCTCTCGGCCACGGAGGCGACGCTCGTCGCCGGCGTCTTCATCGTCACCTACACGATGCTGGCCGGTCTCTTGAGCGTCGCGTACACGGACGTCGCCAACGGCATCATCATGACCCTCGGCCTGGTCCTGACGCTGCCGGTCCTGCTGGCGCGGGTCGGAGGACTGGACGGACTCGAAGTCGCCTTCGCCGCCACCGGGCGGGCCGAGCACATGCGGATGTGGGGCGTCTACAGTCCGCTCGACATCGTCAACTTCTGCCTGCCGTCATTCCTCCTCGTGCTCGGCGACGCCAACATGTACCAGCGGTTCGCCGCCGGCCGCGATGCCCCGAGCGCGCGGCGCGCCACCGCGACCCTGGTCGTCTGCGTGCTCGCCATCGAGTCCCTGATCATCGCCTGTGCCTGGGTCGGTTCCGGACTGATCGCCGACGCGGCCGACGGCCGCCAGGTGCTGATCCACGTGGCTGCGCATCACCTCCCGGTCTGGCTCGGTGCCATCATGCTGACGACCATCGTCGGCATCATCATCTCGACGGCAGACTCCTACCTGCTGGTCCCGGCGACGACGCTCATCCGCGATGTCTACACCGCCCGCATCGATCCGGCGGCCAGCGAACGACGCATCGTGCTGCTGAGCCGCCTGCTGGTGCTGTTGCTGGGGGTGGTGGCCTACCTGGTGTCGCGGGGCTTCGCGCGCTCGACCGGCTTCTTCGAACGCGCGCTCTACGCCTACACGATCTACGGTGCGGCGATCACGCCGTCGCTGCTGGCGGCGCTGTTCTGGCGCCGCGCGACGCCGCGCGGCGCCGTCGCCTCGATCACCGGCGGTCTGGTGACGACTCTCGTCTGGGAGGAACTGCCGGGCCGCACCGCCTGGGTGCCGGGGGCGGGGTCGATCGACGCGGTGGTGCCGGCGATCCTGGTGTCGGTCGTCTGCCTCGTCGTCGGCAGCCTGCTGGATCCGCGCCGCCCGGCCGCGCGTTGACCGCTCGACGGCGAGTGGGTATCGTAGACAGCAGTCACGCCCTGTCGACAGCAGTGACGTTCTCGCGCCGGAGTCCCCACGATGCCCGTCCGTCCGCTCGCCGGGCGCACGGCGCCGGCCGCCGTGCTGCCCCCTCTCGTCGTCGCGCTGCTGGTGCTCGCCGCGGCCAGCGCGCGACGCCAGTCGCCGCGACCGGTCGCCGGTCCCCATCCGACCTCCGTAGCCGCGGCCGCGGCGACGGATGCAGCGGCTGCCGCAGCGGCTGCCGTCCCCGCAGCGTCTCCTGCAACCCACAACTGCCGCTTCTGGGCCACGGCGGCGGACTCGATCCCGGCCGCACTGATCCACGAGCACCTCGTGGCCCTGCCCGCCTCCCTCGAGCAGCTCAGTGTCACCAACTGGAACGGCTGGAGCATCGGCTACGGGGTACCCGGTGATTCGCTCCGCGTCCTGCACCGCGGGCAGCCGCCCGCCCACCTCGACACGCTCTTCGACGTCGCGGTCGCCGAGGCGATGGCGGCGTGCGCGCCGCTGGCCGTCGCGCACGTCCGGCGCTGCTCGTCCGGGGACTGCGAGATCCCCAATCCGCACCCGTTCGTCCGTGACAAGAACGGTCGCCGCTGGTGGATGGGCCACAATGGCTCCATCAATGTCGGGGTGCTCCTGGCGCTCATCCGGCCGGAGTACCTGATCGCCAATCCTCCCGAGAATGGCACGGGCCCGGAAGACTGGATCGACAGCGAGCTCTACTTCCTCTATCTCCTGCAGACGCTCGAGGAGCACGACTGGCAGGTGAAGCGGGCGCTCGGCGAAGTGGTACTGACCCTGCGCGCCTGGATCCCGGGATCGGCGGAGAGCCTGAACCTCTTCCTGACCGATGGCGCCACCCTGTGGTCGTACCGGGAGGGACAGACGTTGTTCTACCACGCCACCGATGCGGTGCCGGTCGCCGTCACCGTGGCGTCGCAGTATCCCGACTCGGTGCAGGGCGAGTGGGTCGAATTGACCGACGGTGAGCTCCTGACCGTCGTGCCTGGCGAGCTACCGCTCATCGAGTCGATCGACGACTACTTCCCGGCGACCGCGTCGGTGGGTGACCCGTCGTCGCCCCGGCACCCGGCGGCCGCACGGCTGCGGCTCGTCGCGGCGCCGAGCCCATTCCGCATCGCGACGCGTCTCGAGCTGGTGGCCGAGGGTGGCGATGATCGCGATGATCGAGCGGGCGACGCGAGCGCGGCGGCCGCTGCCGGTACCGATGGTCGTGCTGCCCGGCCGCCAGGTGGCCTGACGATCCATGACGTGACGGGGCGCCTGGTCCGTCGCATCGTTGCCGCGCGCGACCGGGCGGGTCTCAGGACGGCGCCGCGCGCCGCGGGATCACCGTCGCGCTGGATCTTCGTGTGGGACGGCAGGGACGCACGCGGTCGTCGCCTCCCCGCCGGTCTCTACCTGGTGCGCGGCGGTGATGGCCCCGGCGCGCCCGTGGCGCGCGTCGTGCTCCTCCGGTGACCGCCGCGTGCGCCGCTCACGGCTCGTCGTCCATCGCCACCGTGCGCGGTAGCGGCTCCTCGTCCTCGTCGGGCTGGAGGTGCTCCAGCTGCTTGCGCACCCGCTCCTCGGTCTCGCGTCGCGCATCCTCGAGGTGCTCGGGGTGTTCGTGCGCGTACATGGTCTCGGGCATCGTTCCGGAGAGCCAGCTCGGGTTCATCGGGTAGACGTGCGGGCTGAAGACGGTCGAGTACAGGTGCCAGACCACGATCGCCAGCGTGGCGAGCCAGGCCTCCCAGTAGTGGATCACCAGCGCCACGTCGAGCGCGCCCTTCGGCAGGTAGTGCACGAACCAGTTGTCGAACCAGAGCAGGAACCCGGTGGCGATCATCACCACCGTTCCCCAGACAAGGGCCCAGTACTCGGCCTTCTCGACGTAGCTGAAGCGACCGAAGTGCGGGTGCCGTCTCCGGAGGCCGAGGTTGTATAGGATGCGCTCCACGAACTGCGAGAAGTCGCGGCCCACCGGGAACATATCGCGGACGAAGGCGCGTCCGCGCTGGCGGGTGAGGATGAAGAGCAGGTGCCAGACCACCGTCAGGATGAACACGATGGCCGCCGTGCGGTGCACGACGCCGCGTAACTCGAAGCCTCCCTCCCAGCCGAAGAAGGTCCGCGCCATCCACCCCTCGCTGAAACGCAGCGCGAATCCGGAGACCACCAGCACGATGAACGCGATCATGAGGAACGTGTGCTGCCAGACCTCGTGCGGTTGCATGCGCACGATCTGCGGCTTGCTGGTGCGCACGCGGTGCAGGTAACGCCCCAGGTCGAGCAGCCAGTGCAGCACCATGAGACCGATGATCACCCAGATGGCGACGATGTAGATTCTGGCGACGATGTCGGCCGCCTGGGTTCTCAGGCCCTCGCCGGACAGCCCGTGGATCGGCGAGGCGGCCAGCTCTGCCGAGATGCCGGGGTGACACTCGCCGCAGGTGTGCTGCAGGTTCTTTGGATTGATCGACGAGGTCGGATCGGAGCTCGGCAGGATGCGGTGCACTCCGTGACAGGACGCGCAGTTGGCGACGAGGGGATCGCCGGCCTTGCTCTTCAGACCATGGTAGCTGTCGATGAACGTGGTCAGACGTCCGGACCGCAGACCGTACTTCTCGTTCAGCGTCGCCGACTCGTGGCACGGTGAGCAGGTCTGCTCGGCGACGTGCTGTCGCGACACGGGCGAGCGCGGGTCGTCCGGCGACAGGATGCCGTGCTCACCGTGGCAGTGGGTGCAGACCGGCGCGTCGGTCTCGCCGCGTTCGACCAGCTTGCCGTGGATTCCCTCCCAGAAGTCGCTCTCGACCCCCTTGTGGCACTTGCCGCAGGTCTTGGGGATGTTGAAGTGGTTGATCGACGACTCCGGGTTGCCGGGCGCCAGGATGCGATGTGCGGTGCCGGCGGTCGAGTGGCAGTCGTTGCAGGTGGCGGCGACGTAGACGCCGCCCTGCGTCGCCTGCCCGTGCACGCTGTTCTCGTAGATCTCGATCGGGTGGTCGATCAGGATCTCGTACTTGCGGGTGAGGTTCAGGTCCTCGTGGCAACGACCGCAGGTCTGCGGGAGATTGATCGGGTGCGTCTTCGCCGCCTTCACCGACGAGGGGAGGATGTCATGATCGCCGTGGCAGTCCTTGCACTGCGGGATGTCCTCGCAGGAGCCGATGATCGCCCGGCCGTGGCCTTGGTACTCCTCGGAGGCCTCCTCGTGACAGCTCCGGCAGCCCTCGCAGCCGACCGCGAACTCGATATTCTCCTCGTGCGGGAAGGTCGCTCGGTTGATGTGGCAATCGAGACACTCGAGGTCGCGGTGTGCCGAGTGGGAGAGATCGTCGGCGAAGACGGTGCCGTGCTCGCTGGTCTCGTGGCAGCCGGCGCAGTCGGCGCTGGTGATCGGCTCGACGTCCTCGTCCTGTCCGACGGCGGGCGGAGCGGTGAGGCAGGCGAGCGCCATGAGCAGGCCGACGAGCGGCCAGGCAGCACGCAGCATCGAGCCGGCAGGTCGCGTCGGCGCGCCC
>JASFRE010000130.1:0-9412 GCA_050115055.1 Candidatus Eiseniibacteriota bacterium
GGAGATCATCCTCATCGTGCTGCTCATCGACGAGCGCCCGGAGGAGGTCACCGACATGAAGCGCTCGGTCAAGGGCGAGGTGGTGAGCTCGACGTTCGACGAGCCGGCCGACCGACACGTGCAGGTCGCCGACATGGTGATCGAGAAGGCCAAGCGCCTGGTGGAACACGGCCGCGACGTGGTCATCCTCCTCGACTCGATCACCCGTCTCGCCCGTGCCCACAATGCGGTCGTGCCGCACTCCGGCAAGATCCTGTCGGGCGGTGTCGACGCCAACGCGCTGCAGCGGCCGAAGCGCTTCTTCGGCGCCGCGCGCAACATCGAGGAGGGCGGCAGCCTGACCATCGTCGCCACCGCGCTTATCGATACCGGTAGCCGCATGGACGAGGTGATCTTCGAGGAGTTCAAGGGTACCGGTAACATGGAACTGGTGCTCGACCGCCGGCTGTCGGACAAGCGCATCTTCCCGGCGATCGACGTCAACCGCTCCGGCACGCGCAAGGAGGAACTCCTGATCCCCAAGGACCACCTGAACCGGATCTGGATCCTGCGCAAGTTCCTGAGCGAGCTCAATCCGGTCGAGGCCATGGAGTTCCTGGTCGACAAGCTGAGCCAGACCAAGACCAACAGGAAGTTCCTGGAGTCCATGAACTCGTGACCGTCGACGGCTGCGGGCCGGGCGAGCGCCGTCGGGGCGCATCGCCGGCAGGGCCGGGCATCGAGGACAGACGAACATGAAACCCGAGATTCACCCGAAGTACGAGGAAGCGACGATCACCTGCGTCTGCGGCAACGTCATCAAGACGCGCTCGACGCTCGGATCGATCAAGGTCGAGATCTGCTCGAACTGCCACCCGTTCTTCACCGGCCGCCAGAAGCTGGTGGACACCGCGGGTCGCATCGATCGCTTCCGTCGCAAGTACGCCCATCTCGAGAAGGGGGCGAAGAGCAAGGGGCAGGCCGCGGCGGCGGCGGCGGAGGGCGGCGGCGACAGCTAGCCCGTCCCGCTCCGGCGCGGCGCGCGCGCGGCACGCGCGCGGCACACGCGCGGCACACGCCACCGACGCGATGCGGCGGCGGCGATGCGGTCCGGCAGAGCACCAGGAGACGCACCACCATGCCCGAGTCACCCACCTACGCACCGATCGGCGGCCAGGCGGTCATCGAGGGCGTCATGATGCGCTCGCCGACCATGGTCGCCACGGCGGTGCGCCGTCCGGACGGCGAGATCATCGTCAAGCGCGACCCGTACGTCTCGTGGTCGAAGCGGATCCGGGGGCTCGGCCTGCCGATCCTGCGCGGCGCCTTCGTGCTCATCGAGTCGATGCAGCTCGGCATCAGCTCGCTGTCGTTCTCGGCCGAGCAGGCGTCGGTCGAGAAGGAGGACAAGGTGGCCGAGCCGCAGAGCTCGCGGCGCGGGCGCTTCCTGGAGCGACTGACGATGGCGGCCACCATCATCGTCTCCATCGCCCTGGGCTTCCTGCTCTTCTTCTGGGTGCCGCTCGTCGTGACCGACCGGGTGCTCGGCGAGGAGGGCGGTGGCATCGCCTTCAACCTGATCGACGGCGTGCTGCGGCTGGCGGTCTTCCTGGCCTACCTGTGGGCGATCAGCCTCTGGCGGGAGATGAAGCGCGTCTTCCAGTACCACGGGGCGGAGCACAAGTCGATCGCCGCCTTCGAGGCCGGGGTCGAGCTCGAGCCCGCGACCGTCGCCGGCTACTCGCGGTTCCACCCGCGTTGCGGCACCTCGTTCCTGCTGATCGTGATGCTGGCCTCGATCCTCGTCTTCATGCTGCTCGGCCGGCCGGAGACGGTGGGCGATCGCCTCGAGCGCTTCCTCTTGATCCCGCTGATCGGCGGCATCTCCTACGAGCTGATCCGTCTGTCAGGGCGCTTCGCGCACATCCCGCTGGTCGGGCTGTTCATCTTGCCGGGCCTGTGGTTGCAGCGCATCACCACGCGCGAGCCGACGCTCGAGCAGCTCGAGGTCGCCATCCGCTCGATCCGCGAGGTGACCCAGGAGTCGGACGGCAAGCTGGTGCCGATCTGATCGCCGACCGATCGCGCGTCGGTTTCGGACCGATCGCGATCCGATCGCTTGATGCCGCTCGCGGCAGGTGACCCCCACCGTGTCAGAAACCCTCGACAAGGCCAGGAAGCTGCTCAAGCGGGCCGAGCCCCGTCGCCGGCGCATTGCCGAGATCGACGCCGAGCTCAGCCGGCCGGAGGTCGGAAGTGATCCGCGACGGCTGCGCGTGCTCGGTCAGGAGCGCGCCGACCTCGAGGACCTGGTGGCCTGCGCCGACGCGGTCGAGACGCTCGTCCGGACCATCGAGGAGTCGCACGAGATCATGGGCGGCGCCGACGCCGACCTGCGCGAGCTCGCCGAGGCGGAGCTCGACGAGGCCGAGTCGCGCCTGCCGGAGGCGGCCGGGGCGCTGTCACGCGCGCTGACGCCGAAGGATCCCAACGACCAGAAGAACATCATCGTCGAGGTCCGCGCCGGCACCGGCGGCGACGAGGCGGCGCTGTTCGCGGCCGATCTCTACCGGATGTACGCGCGCTACATCGAGGACCGGGGCTGGAAGCTCGAGGTCCTGGACACCCAGGAGTCGTCGGCCGGCGGGCTGAAGGAGATCGTCTTCCAGGTCAAGGGCAAGGGCGCCTACGGTCGGCTCAAGGTCGAGTCCGGCGTGCATCGTGTGCAGCGCGTGCCGGCGACCGAGAGCCAGGGGCGGATCCATACCTCGGCCGCCACCGTCGCCGTGCTGCCGGAGGCCGAGGAGGTCGACATCCAGATCGACCCGGAGGACCTGCGGATCGACGTGTATCGCTCCTCCGGTCCCGGCGGTCAGGGCGTCAACACCACCGACTCGGCGGTGCGGATCACCCACAAGCCGACCGGCCTGGTCGTCACCTGCCAGGACGAGCGCTCGCAGATCAAGAACCGCGCGAAGGCGATGCACGTGCTGCGCGCGCGGCTCTACGACCAGCGTCGCGAGGAGGAGGCGGAGAAGCAGTCGGCCGACCGCCGCGCCCAGGTCATGAAGGCCGACCGCTCGAACCGGATCCGCACCTACAACTTCCCGCAGGGACGCGTCACCGACCACCGCATCAACCTGACGCTCTACCGGCTGGGCGAGGTTCTCGAGGGCGATCTCGACGAGCTGCTCGACGCGCTGGCCGTCGCCGTCGAGGAGGAGGCCCAGGCGCAGGCCAGCCGCCGGGCCGAGGCGCGGGCGCCGGCCGGTCCCGATTCCGCTTGATATCTACACATAGGTATCGTATTCTGGTCTCGGTCCTCGATCGGTCCGTGGTGGTGGTAAGGCGACGCCACGGGCTCTCCCCGGCAGATCCCGTTCTCATCGACGCCGTCCCCCCGGCCTGACATCGACGCGATCCCGTCGCGAGGCGTGCGAGGCACGCCCCGTGGTGCCGGCTGTCACGCGGCGCGGCTGCCACGCGGCGCTGGCCGCCACGCGGCGCCGGCTGCCACGCGGCGCCGGCTGCCACGCGGCGCTGGCTGCCGCCGCGGGCATCCCCGGCCCGGCGGCGGGGTCGAAGGTTGTGGGAGATGCCACGCAGTGCCCGTCTCGTCGAGCTGGCCGACGCCCTCCACCTGCGCCGCGCCGCGGCGCCGGCGCCGGCCGCCGCCACCCGCTGGGACCTCGAGGGGCTGGCCGGCCGTCTCGTCGAGCTGACCGGCGACGGCGACTCGGCGGCGCTCACCCTGGCCACCGGGCTGGTGCTCGCTGCCCAGCGTCGCGGTGAGCCGGTCGCCTGGGTGACGACGCCGGAGCGGCAGTTCTTCCCGCCCGACGTGGCGGCCGGCGGCATCGATCTCGCCGCCCTGCCCGTGCTGCGCATCGCCGACGCACGCACCCGGCTGCGCGCCACCGATCATCTGCTGCGCTCGGGCGCCTTCGGACTGGTGGTCGTCGATCTCGGCGAGGAGGCGAGCCTGTCGCTCGCCCGGCAGTCGCGCCTGCTCGGTCTGGCGCAGCGCCACGACACGGTGCTCCTCCTGGTCACGCACCGGGCGCGCGGCGCGCCGTCCCCCGGCTCGCTGGTGTCGCTGCGTGCCGCCACGCGCGTCAGGCGGTGCGGCGAGGATCGCTTCGCCTGCGAGCCCGAGATCGTCAAGGACAAGCGCGGTGGCGTCGGCCATCGTCACCGGGAGCTCTGTCGTGGGCCGGCTGGCCTGCATTGACCTGCCGGCGCTGCCGCTGCAGCTCCTCCTCCGGCGGCATCCGGAGTGGGAGGGGCAGCCGGTGGCGGTGGTGGCGGAGGACCGCCCGCAGGGCCGCGTGCTCTGGGTCAACGAGCGCGCGCGGCAGCGCCGGGTGCTGCCCGGCATGCGCTACGCCGCCGCCCTCGGGCTGGCGTTCGATCTGTGCGCGGGGGTGGTCGACGACGACGCGATCGCCGCGACGGTGGGCGACCTCGTCGACCGCCTGCACCGCTTCAGCCCGCGGGTCGAGCCGTCGTCGGAGGAGCCGGGTGTCTTCTGGCTCGACGCGTCCGGTCTCGAGCGCCTGCATCCGTCGCCTGGCCGCTGGGCACGACGCATCCGCGCGGCGCTCGCCGCGGTCGGGCTCGAGGCGCGCATCGTGGTCGGCTTCTCGCGCACCGGGACGCTGGCGGTGGCGCGCGATCCGGCCACGCCACCGGTCTGCGTCGTCGACACCCGTGAGGCGGAGGAGCGGCAGGCGCGAGCGGTGCGGCTCGACCGGCTCGCCATCGCGCCGGCGGTGCGCGACGCGCTGACCGCGCTCGGCATCGACACGATCGGCGACTTCGTGGCGTTGCCGGCGGGCGGTCTCGAGCGGCGCTTCGGCGCGGCGGCGCGGCGCTGGCACGAGCGCCTCGGTGGCGATCTCCACCTGCCGCTGGCGCCGCGGGCAGAGCGCACGCCGCTCCGCGCGAGCCTGGCACTCGAGCCACCCGAGCACGATCGGACCCGCCTCCTCTTCCGCATCAAGCAGGAGCTGCACCCGCTGCTGGCGGCGCTCGCCGCCCGCCAGCAGGCGCTGACCGAGCTGGTGATCGAGCTCGAGCTCGAGGGCGCGGGGCTGTGCGTGGAGCGTCTGGCGCCGGCATCGCCGACCCTCGATGCGCGGCAGCTCCTCAACCTGGTCATGCTGCGGCTCGAGCGCACGCGGCTCGACGCGGAGGTCGTCGAGCTCGGGCTCGAGGTCCGTGGCGTGGTGGCGGCCGGCGAGCAGCTCGACCTGTTCGCGTCGCTGGCGCGGCGCGATCTCGAGGCGGCCAACCGGGCGCTGGCGCGCGTGCGCGCCGAGCTCGGCGAGGCGGTGGTGGCGCGCGCGGTGCTTCGCGAGGCGCACCTGCCCGAGGCCACCTTCAGCTGGGAGCCGCTCGCACGGCTCGAGCCGGCGCGGGTGGCGCCGGCGGACGCCGCCGCCGTCCGGCCGCTGGTGCGGCGCCTGCTCGTGCGACCGCGAGCGCTCCGCGGGGACCCGCGGCGCGAGGCGGCGCTCGCCGGGCCCTATGTCGTTTCCGGCGGCTGGTGGCGGGCGGCGGTCGAGCGGCACTATCACTTCGTGCGCACGCGGCACGGTGCGTGGCTTTGGGTCTATCTCGACGCGCGCCGCGAGCGCTGGTTCGTGCACGGCCGCATCGAGTGAGTCGGATCGAGTGAGTCGCCCGCGCGCGGCGGCGGCGGAGACGAGCATCCGTGATGCGCACCGACACCTACGTGCCGCTCTGGTGCAAGAGCAACTTCTCGTTCCTGGAGGGCGCCAGCCATCCGCCCGAGCTGGTCGAGACCGCGCACCGGCACGGTCTACCGGCTGTCGTGCTGACCGATCGGGACGGCCTGTACGGGGTGGTGCGGGCGCACGTGCGCGCCCGCGAGCTCGGCATGAAGCTGGTTCTCGGCGCGCAGCTGACGCTCGACGACGGCACGGAGATCGTGCTGCTGGCCCAGGACCGCGCCGGCTACGCGGGTCTCTGCCGGATCGTCACGTGTGGCCGCCGGCGCTCACCGAAGGGTAACAGCCGGGTCGGCTGGGAGGAGGTGTGCGAGCACGCCGCGGGGTTGGTGGCGCTCTGGGGTGGCGAGCGAAGCCTGCTCGCGGCGGCGCCCGAGCAGGATGGCGGGGCGGCGCCGGTCCCGGGGAGCACCGACCTGGAGCGTGTCGCGGGGTGGCTCCGCGAGGCGTTCGGGGATCGCCTCTACGCGATGGTGGCGCGTCACCAGCGCGCCGAGGAGGTGCGGCTCGAGGCACGGCTGCGGGCGCGCGCCGCGCATCTCGGGCTGCCGGTCGTCGCCGCCACCGAGGTGCTCTACCACGCGCCGGAGCGGCGTCCGTTGCAGGACGTCCTGACCTGCGTCCGGCACGGTGTGTCGCTCGCCACCGCCGGGCGACGCCTGCGCCCCAACGCCGGGCATGCGCTCCTCGACCCGGGCGCCTTCGCGGCGCGCTTCGCCGACGATCCGGCCGCCGTCGAGCGCACGCTCGAGGTCGCCGCGCGTTGCGACTTCTCGCTCGCGGCGCTGCGCTACCGCTACCCGTCCGAGCGCCTGCCGGACGGCATGACCTCGGCGGCGTGGCTCGAGCAGCTCACGTTCGAGGGCGCGCGCCGGCGCTACCCGGGCGGTGTGCCGCCGCGCGTGCGCGAACTCCTCCAGAAGGAGCTCGCCCTCATCGACGAGCTCGACTACTGCGGCTACTTCCTGACGATGTGGGAGATCGTCGATTACTGCAAGGCGCACGGCATCCTCTGCCAGGGACGCGGCTCGGCCGCCAACTCGGCGGTCTGCTTCTGCCTCGGGGTCACCGCAGTCGATCCGGCACGCATCGACGTCCTCTTCGAGCGCTTCATCTCGAAGGAGCGCCACGAGCCACCGGACATCGACCTCGACATCATGCACGAGCGTCGCGAGGAGGTGATCCAGCAGGTCTACGCCAAGTACGGGCGCGATCACGCCGCGATGGTGGCGAACGTCATCCGCTACCGCACGCGCTCGGCGATCCGCGACGTCGGCAAGGCACTCGGCATCGAGGAGACCTCGCTCGACCGCCTGTCGAAGCTAAACGACTACCGGGACGGGGTGAGCACCGAGCGCCTGCGCGCCGCGCATCTCGATCTGCGCGCCGGCACCGTCGAGCATCTGGTGCGGCTGGTCGACGCCATCCAGGACACGCCCCGCCATCTGTCGATCCATCCGGGCGGCTTCCTGCTGGGTCACGAGCCGGTGCACGACATCGTGCCGATCGAGAACGGGGCGATGGAGGGGCGTACGGTCATCCAGTGGGACAAGCACGACGTCGAGGACCTGGGGCTCTTCAAGGTCGACCTGCTGGGGCTCGGGGCGCTGAGCCAGCTCGACCGCGCGTTTCGCCTGCTCGAGCGGCATCGTGGCATCGAGCTCTCGATGGCGACGATCCCGCCCGAGGACCCGGCCACCTACGCCATGCTGCAGCGCGCCGACACCCTCGGCGTCTTCCAGGTCGAGAGCCGCGCGCAGATGGCGATGCTGCCGCGCCTCAAACCGCGCACGTTCTATGACATCGTCATCGAGACGAGCATCGTCAGGCCCGGACCGATCACTGGCGGCATGGTGCATCCGTATCTCCGGCGGCGCGCCGGCAAGGAGCCGGTCACCTACCCGCATGCGTGCCTCGAACCCATCTTGAAGAAGACGCTCGGCGTGCCGCTCTTCCAGGAGCAGGTGATGCGCCTCGCGGTGGTGGCGGCCGACTACTCGCCGGGCGAGGCCGATCAGCTGCGGCGCGACATGGCGATCTGGCGGCGGAGCGGGCACATGGAGCGCCACCGCGAGCGCCTGGTGAGCCGCATGCAGGCGAAGGGGATCGCTCGCGCGTTCGCCGAGGCGGTCTACAAGCAGATCAGCGGCTTCGGCGAGTACGGCTTCCCGGAGAGCCATGCGGCCAGCTTCGCGCTCATCGCGTATGCCACCGCCTGGCTCAAGTGCCACTACCACGCCGAGTTCACCTGCTCGCTCCTGAACGCGCAGCCGATGGGCTTCTACGCACCGGCGACGCTCGTCGAGGACGCCAAGCGTCACGACGTCGTCATGCTGCCGGTCGACGTGACGGTGAGCGACTGGGACTGCACGCTGGAGGCGGTGCGCACGAGCCGCGGCGGGCTCGCGGTGCGCATGGGGCTCCGCTACGTGAAGGGACTGGCGACCGACGAGGGGGAGCGGATCGTTGCGGCGCGGGCGGAGCGCGGCTTCGCCTCGCTCGACGACCTGGTGGCGCGGGCGCGGCTCGCGACGCGCACCCGCACGCGGCTGGCGCGAGCCGGGGCGCTCGCGGCACTCGAGGGCGATCGGCGGGCGGCGCTCTGGGAGATGGCGGCGCGGCGTCCGGCGCGGCAGGGCGGGCTGGGGCTCGTGCAGCCGGAGCTGGCGCTGGAGGAGCGCGAGGTAGCGCCTGATTTCGCGCCGCTCGACGCGCTCGAGACGGTCGGCTGGGACTACGGCACCATGGCCCACAGCACCCGCGCCCACCCGCTCGAGCCGCTGCGTGGGCGGCTCGCGGCGCAGGGGCTGCCGGACGCGCGGGCGGTGGGGGCGATGCGAAACGGTAGCCGCGTGCGCTACGCGGGGCTCGTCATCTGCCGGCAGCGGCCGCTGACCGCCAACGGCGTCACGTTCATGACGCTCGAGGACGAGACCGGTTTCGTCAACCTGGTGCTCTGGGAGCAGGTGTTCGAGAGGTACGATGTGCTGGCGAAGACGGCACTGCTACTCGGCATCACGGGAAAGCTGCAGATCGAGGACGGAGTGGCGCACGTCATCGTCGATCGACTCTGGGCGCCGGAGCTGGGCGCCGAGGCGGTGGGGGCACGGAGTCACGACTTCAGGTGAAGGGGGAGGAGGTGGCCCCTCCAGGTGAGCGACGAGAGCGGTCCGCCAGACCACTGCGAGGCTCCGAACCGCTGAAGGCGGTGCCCGCCGAGATGTGACAGGAGATCGATGCAGGGTGGTGCGGGGGCCGTGGGCGGAATCTCCCCGCCACCCGACCATGCCACTCCCCTGACAACACTCTCCGGCCCGCGAGCGTGCGCGCCATGCAGTCGTGCCTGATTCCCGCTACAGAGACATGGCCCACGTCGTGCTACCCTTCGGACCCTCGCATCTCTCGATGATTCTCGGCAAGTCGCATGCCGCCGCGTCGTCAGGCAATCATGTCCATGTCTCGCGATTGGCTACTTCTTGCTGCCGTATACGGACACGAACCAGAGCGCGGCGAGTCCGATCAGCAACACTCCAAGGCCGACGAAGAACTCGCCCAGAATCGTCAAGAAACCCATCTGTTCGCACCTCCTGCTTGGAAAGCGCAACCTGATGCCGCGCCGCCCAACGAATCTGCCTCGATTGCGAGTGACTCGGCACCCGTCGCCTGATGGTGCTTGGTCG
>JASFRE010000131.1:0-9400 GCA_050115055.1 Candidatus Eiseniibacteriota bacterium
CATCGCCCCCGGCACGACCGGGCAGCCGGCATCGGCCTCGGCGCAGGTCATCACCGCGATGCGGTGGCTGGTCGTGTGCCCCGGCGCATCGAGGCGCTTCGAGCGGCACACGACCGGCGGTGCCCCGGCTGCGAAGCACACCCGGTACTCCGGGTTGGGGCCGTCGTCCAGGCGCTCGATCCGGAAGCCGGCGCGCTCCAGCGCGGCGACGGCGCGCGGCTCGAAGGCCGTTGCCTCGGTGCCTCCCGAGGAGGCGCGGAGCCACGGCAGGGCGTGATGGGCGGCGATCGCGTGCGCCCAGACCTGCGCCATCTGGCTGCGCCGCGCATTGTGGGTGCAGACGAAGAGCAGGGGCACCTGCCCCCCGTTGGCGTGGCCGGCGGCGATCAGGGCGGCGAGCGCGTCGAGACGCCGCTGCCGATCGGCGGCCAGCGAGGCGAGCTCGCGGCTCCGTGCCTCCAGGTAGGCGGCGAGCGGCGGGTACACGGCCCTAGGACTCCGGCGTCCTCGGGGCGGCCACCGCGGCCGGCCGCGGCGTGTCGCCGGCCCCGCTTCCGAACCAGCCGCGCGTGGCGAGGCAGAGGCGAACCAGCAACAGCATGACCGGCACCTCGATGAGCACCCCCACCACGGTCGCCAGGGCGGCGCCGGACGACAGGCCGAAGAGCATGACGGCGGTGGCGATCGCCACCTCGAAGTGGTTCGAGGCGCCGATCATCGCCGACGGTGCGGCGTCGCGGTAGGAGAGACGGAGGAGTCGCGCTGCCCCGTAGGTGAGCCCGAAGATGAGGAGCGTTTGCACGAAGAGGGGCACGGCGATCCACACGATGGTGAGCGGGCGGGCGAGGATGACCTCGCCCTTGAACGAGAACAGGAGGACGAGCGTCACCAGCAGCGCGCCGATGGTGATCGGTGTCAGGACATGCAGGAAGCGCTGGCGGAACCAGGCCTCGCCGCGCCTCCGGACCAGCCAGCGGCGCGACAGGTAGCCGGCGACGAGCGGCAACGCCACGTAGATGGCGATCGACAGGAGCAGCGCCCGCCAGGGCACCGGCAGCCGGCCGACCCCGAGCAGGAAGCCGCCGAGCGGGCCGTAGAGGGCGAGCATGACCAGCGAGTTGATCGCCACCATGACCAGCGTGTGTCCGTCATTGCCGCGCGCCAGGTAGCCCCAGACCAGCACCATGGCCGTGCACGGGGCGACGCCGAGCAGGATGCAGCCCGCCAGGTAGCTGCGCCAGAGCGGCACCTCGAGCATCCTGACGCCGTGCGACAGGACGACCGTGCCGGCGCCGTACGCCGAGCCCGGAGGGAGGTCGACGCCGAGGGGTAGCTTGACGAGATCGACCGCCGTCTCGCCGATCATGGCGCGGAAGAGGACGCCGAGGAAGAGGAGGCAGATCGCGTACATGGTGAACGGCTTGATCATCCAGTTGACGACCAGCGTCAGGCCGACGGGCTTCACGTTCTGCCCGGCGCGCAGCACCTCGGCGAAGTCGATCTTCACCATGATGGGGTACATCATGAGGAAGAGGCAGACGGCGATCGGGATCGACACCACCGGCGCGCCGCCGACCGACACCGCCATGCCGTCGAGCGCGCCGGCCACTCCCGGCGCGAGCTTGCCGAGCAGCATGCCGGCGGCGATCGCGAGCGCCACCCAGAGCGTCAGGTAGCGTTCGAAGCGGCCGAGGCCGCGTGTCTCCTGGTGCATGCGGGCCTCCCGGGGCATGGCGTCAGTCCTCCGGACGCGTGGCGCACAGCTCGGCGGTCGGGGTCGCGAGGATGCGCTCGAGCCGGCGGGCGTCCTGGTCGTCGGCGTCGCTGGCGGTTCCACCGCGCCGGTCGGCGGCGGCGAGGGCGCGGTCGAGCCAGGCGAGGGCCAAGCGCACTGCCGGGCTGGCGGTGCGCGGCGGCCGCCGGTAGAAGACCCAGCGCCCGCGCCGCCGGCTCTCGACCAGCCCGGCCTGGCGGAGCACCGCCATGTGGCGCGACACGGTCGAGGTCGCCAGCTCCAGGAACTCGGTCAGCTGGCAGACGCAGAGCTCCCGTCCGCGCAGGGCGCGCAGCACGCGGATGCGCCCGGGATCGGCCAGTGCCCGCGCGATGTCGGCCAGGGAGTCCGCGGTGTTCATGCGGGTCGTGTCCTTCCGTGGGCCCCGCGGCGGCGCCAGCGGCGGCGCCGGAACGTCGGGCCTGATTTCGTCATTTCGCCAAAAGACGAAATGACGAGACGGAGACTACCCCCGTCGGCGCCCGCGCGTCAAGCGCCGACCGGAGCCCCGCCACGGGCCGGGGCGGGATGGTAGACTGCCGCCCCCCGGTCGACACACGAGGCGGAGCGATGGACGACGCAGGACGCAAGGGCTGGCTGGAGCGGCTGCTCGGCCTCTTCACCGAGGTCAGGGCCGGCGAGGGAGGCACGGCGCTCCTCCTGACGCTGAACGTCTTCCTGTTGCTCAGCGCCTACTACGTCATCAAACCGGTGCGGGAGGCCCTGATCCTGGCGGGCGGGGGCGCCGAAGTGAAGAGCTACGCCTCGGTCGGGCAGGTGCTCCTCCTGTGGCTCGCGGTGCCCCTCTACGCGCGCCTCGCGAGTCGCATGTCACGGCGGCGCCTGATCAACGCCGTCACCAGCTTCTTCATCGCCTGCCTCGTGGCCTTCTACCTGCTGGCGCAGATCGAGGTGCCGCTCGGGATCGTCTTCTTCCTGTGGGTCGGCATCTTCAACCTGATGGTGATCGCCCAGTTCTGGGCCTTCGCCAACGACCTGTACACGAACGAGCAGGGCAAGCGTCTGTTCGCCATCGTGGCCTTCGGGGCCTCGGCCGGCGCGGTGTTCGGGAGCTGGGTGACCGGCCGCCTGATCGGGACGCTCGGCGTCTACCAGATGATGCTGGTCGCGGCCGCGGTGCTCACCGTGGCGACGACGATCACCAACCTGGTCGACACGCGCGAACGGCGCCGCCTGCGGGCCGTCACGGCCGGCGGCCCCGGCGGTGGCGACGACGACGCCGGGGCGACCATCGGCAGGCGGGGCGCCTTCGAGCTCGTCCTCCGGCATCGCTACCTGCTGCTGATCGCCTTCCTCATGCTCTTCCTGAACTGGGTCAACACGACCGGCGAGTACATCCTGGGCCGGGTCGTCGAGCGCGCCGCGCATGCGGCGGTGGAGCAGGGACGTGCCGGTGGCCTGGGTGTCGGCGAGTTCATCGGCCGGTTCTACTCGGACTTCTTCGCGGTGGTGAACGTGCTGGCGCTGGGGATCCAGCTCTTCTTCGTGTCGCGCATCGTCAAGTACCTGGGCGTCCGGGTCGCGGTGCTCATCCTGCCGTGCATCGCGCTGGGCGGCTACCTGCTGCTGGCCGTCTACCCCGTGCTCGGGGCGGTGCGCTGGGTGAAGACGGCGGAGAACGCGACCGACTACTCGCTGCAGAATACGGTCCGCAACATCCTCTTCCTGCCGACGACGCGCGAGGAGAAGTACAAGGCCAAGCAGGCGATCGACACCTTCTTCTGGCGCGCGGGCGACGTGCTCTCGGCGGCTCTAGTCTTCGCCGGCACCACCTGGCTCGCCTTCGAGACGCGCGATTTCGCGCTCTTCAACCTGACGCTGGTCGGTGTCTGGCTGGTGCTGGCGTTCCTGGTCGGCCGGCGGTACGCGCGCATGGCCTCGCGGCTGGATGGCGACAACGCCCGGGAGGCGGCGTAGTTTCGGGGGAGTCGCACGAGAGCAAGAGACATCGCTCAACTTCACCGCAGTGCCGGCCGAAAACACCCGTTGACGGCAAGTGCCATGCAGGCTACCGTCGACCGGTCGAGACAGACGGAATGATGATGCCCTTGTGGGTCACTGCCTAGGCTATCTTCTTTACCCTTCGTAAGTTCCCCTCCAAGTACCCATCCATCGTCCCCAGGTCTGCAGACTGGTCAAAGGCCCCGGCGTTGTTGCTCGGGGCGAAAACAGACGCTGTTTGCCCGCGCCGCGCTGGACGCCGCGCGGGCCAGAAGGATCGAACATGTCCAAGAACATCTATGTCGGAAACCTGCCGTATACCACGACCGAGAACGACCTGCGCGCGCTCTTCGCCGCGCACGGCGACGTGCTCTCGGTCAACGTGATCGAGGACCGGGACACCGGCCGGTCGCGTGGTTTCGCCTTCGTCGAGATGGCGGAGGCCGAGGCGGATGCGGCGATCGCGGCGCTCGGGGGAACGACCCTCGGCGATCGCAGCCTGAACGTGAACGAGGCCCGTCCCCGCGGGCAGCAGTTCTCTGAGCGGGCGCCGAGTCAGCGGGACGGCCTGCACTGGTAGGCCGGATGACCGATCGCGACGGCGTGGCGCGCCCCGATGCGCGCCGCGCCACCGCACGCTCGGCGACGTCCGCGGCTGCCGGCCCGCGCGCACCCCTGCCGGGTGCCGCCATGCCGGCCGCCCGCCCGCGGTCCGTCGCCCCGGTGCCCGACCGGGAGACCTGGATGCGACTGGTGGCGCCCTACCAGGGCGCCGACGACCGCCGGGCGTGGTTGCAGGTCCTGACGTCTTTCCTGCCGTTCGTGGCCGGCTGGTGGCTCATGGCGGCCTCCCTGCAGTTCGGCCTGGCGCTCACCGTCGTGCTCGCCGTGCCGACCGCCGGCTTCCTGGTGCGGATCTTCATCATCCAGCATGACTGTGGCCACGGCTCCTTCTTCGCCTCGCGGCGGCTGAACGATGCGGTCGGCTTCCTGTGCGGCGTCCTGACGCTGACGCCGTACGGCTCCTGGCGGCGGAGCCATGCGATTCACCATGCCGGCGCCGCCAACCTGGCGCGGCGCGGGACCGGCGACATCCTCACGCTCACCGTCGACGAGTACCTCGCGGCACCGCGCCTGCGACGCCTGCTGTATCGCATCTACCGGCATCCGCTCACCCTGTTCGTGGTCGGGCCGCTCTTCAACTTCGTGATCCTGCAACGCCTGCCGTTCGGAGCAGGGCTGCGCGGCGTGCGCGCCAGTGTTCTCTGGACCAACCTGGCCCTGGTGGCGGCGGTCCTGCTCCTGGGTGGCATGATCGGGTTCCCGACGGTGCTCATCGTGCACCTCGCCGTGATGGCAGTGGCGAGCACCGCCGGCACGTGGCTCTTCTACGTCCAGCATCAGTACGAGGAGACCTACTGGGCGCCTCCGGAGACCTGGGACTACTCGGCCGCGGCGCTGCGCGGCAGCTCCTACTACGCGCTGCCGCCGGTGCTGCGCTGGTTCAGCGGCAACATCGGCTTCCATCATCTCCATCACCTGAGCCCGCGGATCCCCAGCTATGCGCTGCCCCGCTGCCACGCCGCGAGCCCGCTCCTGCAGCAGGTCACGACGCTCGGCCTGCGGTCCAGCCTGCGGAGCCTGCGGCTCCACCTCTGGGACGCCGAGAGCGAGCGGCTGGTGGGATTCGGCGCCCTGCGCGCGATCCGCGCGCGATGCGCTCAGCGCTCCGTCTGACGGCCGGGGCGTCCGATCCGTCGCGCCAGCTCCCGGCGGGCGGAGGCGAGCTCGTCGCGGCGGATGACGCCGGTCACGACCGCCACGGTCAGGAACGCGCCGACGTAGAGGGCGCCACCGGCGAGCAGGTTGGCGGCGGGCGGCAGCGGGCTCGCGGCGCGAGCGACGGCGAGCGCCAGGGCGACGACGGCCGCGACGGCCGTGTTGGCGGCCAGCGAGCGCCAGGGAAACAGACCGCGGAGGCCCGTGCCGAGCAAGCGGCCGACCTTCCAGAGCTGGACGAGCGCCAGCACCCAGACCGCGCAGACGACGGCGATCGCCGGTCCGACGAGCCCCAAGATCGGGGTCAGCGTGACCGCCAGCACGACGGCGACGGGCAGCGACAGGAGCGATGCCCGGAACATCCAGCCGGTCAGGCCGAAGGCACGGAGCACGATGCTGTGCGCGGTGGCCGAGCGCAGGATGAGCGCCAGGAAGATCATGAAGATCGGCACCGACGCGGCGTAGGCGTCGGTGAAGAGCACCGTGATCAGGTCGTGGCCGAGGACCAGCGCGCCGGCCACGGCGGGGATCGCCACCAGCGCCAGCTTGCGGATGGCGTTGCGCTGCAGCGCGATCATCGCGTCGTGCAGGCCGGCCTTCTGGAGCTCCGCCATCCGCCCGAGCATGACGCTCGACGCCGACTGGAAGACGATGGTGATGATCGGCAGCTGGAAGCAGCCGACCGCGTAGATGGCGAACTGCGAGGCATCGAAGTACCGCGACACGTAGAGCCGGTCGGTCATCTGGACCAGGGTGACGACCACCGCGAGCAGGCCGAGCGGCGCAGCGTAGGCGAACTGCTCGCGCAGGTGGAAGGAGCCCGCCGGGCCCCTCCCGAGGAGGCCCTGGTGCCGGAGCATCAGGACGAGGAAGACGGCTCGCGCGGCCGAGGCGACCACCAGCGCCCCGAGGATCGCCTCGACGTCGCGGGTCGCGACCGCCACGCCGATGACCAGGACGGCGCGCAACGACTCGGTCGCCACGATGATGCAGAACGCGAGCCGCACCTGCTGGCGAATGATCGGCAGGATCTCGACGATCGATGACACGATCATCAGCGCCAGGTACGTCCCGACCAGCGGCGCCAGCTCCGCCATGTAGGCGTCGTTGAAGTAGGCCGCGACGAGCCGGCGGCCGATCGACAGGATCAGCGCCGCGCCCAGCCCCATGGCGCCGAGGAAGAGCACCGTCTGGGTCAGCAGGGCACGGCGCCGCCCGGGCTCGCGCGGGTAGAAGTAGTAGAGGCTCTGCGTCATCCCGAGCTGCAGGATGACCTGGAAGAACGAGAAGACGAAGAGGGCCTGGCGATAGTAGCCGTAGGCTTCCTGGCTGATGACCCGCACCATGACGATCGGCACCGCGAAGGCGATGGCGAAGGCGGTGCCGCGCGCGGCGATGACGAACCCGGCCTGATGCGACAGCGAGCGCCCGGGGCGGCCGGGCGCACCCTCCTGCGAGCCGCTGCCCTGCGTCGTCGGTCTGATCATCGTCGCGAGGTGTCCAGGTCGTGGAGATTGGCGGGAGCCGCCGGTGCGGCGATCACGGCTCCCCGGGTCGAGGTGGGAGCATACAGGGCGACCGACCGCGCTGTCGATCGCACCGTCGATCGCGCCGGCGATCGCACCGGCGTCGGCGCTGCAACGTCGTTCCGGCTTGACGCTCTCCGGCACCGGGGGGATGATTCCCGACCCCGTACGCGACGCCGCGTGCGGCGAGCATCCGGCGCGCACCGATTCCGATGCCTGGAGCTTGAACGACGGTGAGTCGACTCCTCGTGACCGGCGGCAAACAGGGCCTCTTCGACCGCAGCAAGCCCGAGTGGCATCGCTACGCCGAGGCGCGGGTCGTGATCCTCGATCCAGCCAGCGGCCGCGCCGAGGTCGCTCTCCGGTACGAGGCCCGCCGCGAGCACCGGCCCGACGACGATCCCAGCCTGACCTTCAAGGCGGCCTCGCTCGACGGGGACGGGTTGCTCGTCACCGACCTGACGGAGGTCCTGGTGCTGGACCACCAGCTCGCGGTCCGCGACGTCGTGAGCCACCCGTGCTTCAACGATCTGCATCACGTTGCGCGGATCGACGGCCGCCTGCACGTGGTGTCGACCGGACTCGACAGCCTGGTCGTCCTCGACGCGGACCATGCCGTGTCATCGGTGCGTCATGCCCTCGGCAAGCAGACCTGGGAGCTCTTCGACCGGACGGTCGATTATCGTCTCCTGCCGACCACCAAGCCCCACCGATCGCATCCGAACTTCGTGTTCGCCGACGACCGGGGAACCTGGCTGACGCGGTTCGAGCAGCGCGATGCGGTCTGCCTGGACGATCCGTCGCTGCGCATCGACATCGCGGTCGGGAACCCGCACGATGGCGTGCGCCGGGGGGACGCGATCTGGTTCACGACCACGAACGGTCATCTCGTCGAGGCCGATCGGGTGCGCTGCACGGTGCGGCGCCGCATCGACCTGAACGAGGTCGACGGCCGTGGCGGCCCGCTCGGCTGGTGTCGCGGCCTGCACCTCGACGGGGAGATCGCCTACGTCGGGTTCACGAAGCTGCGACGGACGCGGATCGCCGCCAACGTGCGCTGGGTCAAGGAGCGGTTCAGCGTCGACACCAAACCGGAGGCGATGCCGACCCGGATCACGGCCTACGACCTCGCGCGACTCGAGCGGGTGGCCGAGTGGGAGCTCGACGGGGCCGGTCTCGACACGGTGTTCAGCATCCTGCCGTGGCCCTGAGCCGGCTTGCGGCCGCCGTGTCGCTCACCGCGCCAGGACCAGCTTGCGGGAGAAGGTCTGGTCGCCCGCCTCGAGCCGGTAGAAGTAGACCGCCGATGCGACCTCGCGCCCCTGATCGTTGCGCCCGTCCCAGACGACCGTATGATGCCCCGACTCGCGCCGGGCGTTGACCAGGACCCGCACCAGGCGTCCGCCGACGTCGTAGATCCTGAGCGACACCGGTTGCCGCTGGCCGTCGGCCGGGCCGAGATCGAAGCGGATGGTCGTGAACGGGTTGAAAGGGTTGGGCGCGTTGCCGACCAGCCGCGTGCGGAGCGCCGGGCCCGCGCCGCCGCCGCCGGCGTCCAGTGCCTCGATGAAGGTCGAGACGAAGGCGTAGAGCGTGCCGTCGGATCCGTTCACGAACAGCATGTTGCCGGCGACGGCCGGTGAGGAGCGGATCGGGACGCCGAGGTCGTGACTCCAGACGATCGCTCCGGTCGCCGGATCGACGCAGTAGAGAATGCCGTCGTCGGCGCCGAAGTAGACGTGGTTGCCGGCCCAGGCGGGCGTCGAGTTGATCGAGGTGATGTGGCGCTTGTAGGGCAGCGACGTGCAGACCACGTCGCCCAGGTACCGGTTCCAGTCAGCGCTGACGGCCGGAGGCAGGTAGGACTGCAGGCGGCCGTGGTTGGTCGGCGGTGACCCCGGGTTCTCGTTGCCGCCGTAGGCGACGAGCACCCGGTTGCCGACGCCGCCCGGCCCCGGGCCGACCACCGGCGCCGAGGTCGACTCGTACAGGCTCTGATCACCCTCGAGGAGCAAGGTGCCGTTCAGCGCGTCGTAGGCGCGCAGCCGCTGCACGAACCAGCCGGGTCCCGCCGTGTAGACGACGGAGTCGACGACCGCCGCCGAGCGGTGGACGCGGCTGGAGCTCGACACCTTCCACAGCTCCTGTCCGCCGATGGGGTCGTAGGCGAAGATCCCGAACTTGCTGGTGAAGACGGCGACGTCCTCGTTGACCGCAGGGGCCGAGTAGGTCGAGGGGAAGAAGTCGCCGTATCCGAGCGACTCGTCGTGCTGCCAGATCGTGTCACCGGTGGTGGCGTCGAGGGCCGACATCGCCGGCGCGCCACCCACGTACAGGCGGCCATCGAACCAGGTTGGAG
>JASFRE010000132.1:0-9343 GCA_050115055.1 Candidatus Eiseniibacteriota bacterium
GCTTGAACTCCTTCTTGGTACGCGACAGCGTGTCGTAGATCTTGAGGGCCACGGCGCCCCTCCCCCGGCAGTCCGGCCCCGTCGGGCGGCACCCACCGTGCGCTCGTCGGGTCGACCGGGCGCGGCGCCGGGCCACGCCCGTAAGCTGTTTTCGAGCAAGACGATAGGAATGAGAAACGTGGGGCCGATGATAGCCGATGGCGGCGACGCGCTTCAACCACCCTGGTGGTGCCCCGATGTTTGTGTCCCGATCCCCCGCCGCGGTCGAGCACCGTGACGGCCGTCGCGCGCGGGGAGCGGGTCACCACCCCGGGGCATCAGGGATCATAGCCCGCCTTGATCGCCCCCCAGGAGGTGCGCTGGAAGGCCGTCCCCAGTCCGCAACCGTCGATCCCCGGCCGGTCGGCACAGACCGCTCCCCGGCGTGCCTCCGGAACCGGGGTCACGGTCACCGCATCGGCCGACACCAGGTGCGTCCCGAACGGATTGGTCGACTCACCGATGGTCAGACAGCTCGCCGCCCCGCTCGTGAACCGGAGTCGGCCGATTGGCGCAGCGCCTGCCACCCGCGTGATCGGGTCGAAGGCGGTGACGAGCTCCCAGGATACCGGCCCCTGGACCGTCGAGATCACGATCTGATTGCCGCCACAGTTCTCCTGCCAGCTGTGAAAGGTCCACGACAGGTCCCAGAGGAACCGGCACTGGAGGGCGCTCATGTCGTCGAAGTCGTGAACGATCAGGAAGATGTCGAGCAGCTCACCCCCGACGACGGAGACCGCGGCGGGTGACGAGCAGTCGAAGTCGGCGATGCCGGGTGAGCCGCAGGTGGCACCCACCGAGGCCGGCAGCGCGTGGAGTACGAGCACCGCACGGTCGTTGGTGGCGTCGGCGGACGAGCCGACCAGCACCGCGGCAACGATGGCCGCGAATCCGACGGCAAGTGGGGCCGGGCGATGCCGACCGGTCCGGTGCATGCTGCCTCCTCTCGGGGCCGTGCTGCCGGGTCCGCGCTGTCGATCGGGCCCCTGGGAACGGGGTCTCGAGTGCAGGATATCCGGTCGAACGTCGACGCGCCGCCACCGGTTCCCTCGAGCGGGTCCCCGGCACCCGGCGCGGCGCGGGACGTCACCTCCCGACCATGACCCGAACTTCCTCGCCCCAACACCCGTTCCATTTGCCAGACTATGCCGGCCCGAGTTCGAGCCGTCGAGCCTGCCTGCAGCCAGCGAGGCCCCCAAGATGCGAACCACCCGAGCCGATCGCCCTTATAATGTGGGGCTCGACGTGTCCGACCGGCCCGACCCCACCCTGCCAAATCCCCGGCCGCGGGTCGACCGCGGCGGCAGCCGGCTCCGGTCAGCGGCCGCTGGCCACCCGGCGATCGCGGGCCGGGCGAGGCGGCGCCTGTCGATGGTCGCCCTGCTGGCCGGACTCGGCGGTCTCGCCACCCTCGCTGGCCCGACCCGCACCGCCGTCGCCGCCTTCCCGCTGGCGGCGGACGGGCGCGCTGCCCAGGTGGTCGTGCTGCGCGACGCACCGCCGCGCGTGCTCGAGGCGGTGGACGACCTCCTGACCTACATCGAGCGCGCCACCGGTGCGACGCCGGTCCTGCTGCGCCCGGCCACCGTCGCCGCCGCCGCCGGCCTCCGCGACCCCTCGGTGCTGATCGGTGCCGCCGCCGGTCCGCCACCGGAGGAGCGCGAGGTCGGCTACGACGGCTATCGCCTGGCGGTCACCGACCGCCGCATCGAGGTCGCCGGTGCGACCCCGGCCGGCACCGCCAACGGGATCTACGACCTTCTCGCGCGCGGTCTCGGTGTCCGGTTCCTGGTGCCCGGTGACGACGGGGTGGTGGTCCCGGCACAGCACGAGGTGCTGATCCCGGCCACCCGCCGGCTCGAACGACCTGCCTTCGACCTCCGCCGCGCCTGGTACAACGACAACGTGGCACGCGGCGCCACGTCCGCCTGGCGCGAGGAGCTGGCGCGCTTCGAGCGCCGCAACCGTGGTGGCGGCGTGCCGGCGGTGATCGGCCACTTCTTCAACCACATGGTGCCGCCCGATCGCTACTTCGAGGAGCATCCCGAGTACTTCGCCGAGGTCCAGGGCACGCGGCGCGCCGACGGCCAGCTCTGCACCTCGAACCCCTACGTCGTCCACCTGGCCGCGCAGTACTGGATCGATCGCTTCGATCGCGATCCGGACCTGCGCATCGGCTCGCTCAGTCCGAACGACGGCGGTCTCTACTGCGAGTGCGAGACCTGCCGGCTGCAGGCTGCCGACCCGGCCGCGAGGCTCGTCGAGTTCATGAACGAGGTGGCGCGCCGCGTCAGCGCCCACCATCCGGCGCGATTGCTCTCCTTCTATGCCTACGGTCCCCTGTCCGAGCCCACCGGCATCCGCCTTCATCCGAATCTCGTGGCCACCGTCGCGCGTTACAACGTCTGCCAGGCGCATGCGATCGAGCACCCCGGCTGCGCCAGCAACGTCGAGTTCCGGCGTCGCCTCGAGGGCTGGCAGCGCGACGCGCAGCAGATCCTGATCCGCGACTACGCCTGCTGGTGGCATCTCCCCGACCTGACGCTCGACGTGCTGGCCGCCAACCTGCGCCGGTACGAGGCGGCCGGCGCGCTCGGTGTCTCACGCGAGTACCTGCACCGGACCTTCGGCAGCGACCTCGTGCGCTACGTCGATCTCCAGCTCCTGTGGGACCCGGCCCAGGATCCCGACCGGATCATGGACGACTTCCTGCGCGGGCGCTTCGGTCCGGCGGCGAGCGGCATGCGCCGTGTGTTCGACGGCTTTCGCGAGGCACTCGAGAACACGCCGCCCTCGCAGGCGGTGCGTGCGAGCGAGACCGACGCCTTCGACGCCTTCAGCATGCCGGCGATGCGCTCCGCCCTCCGCGACCTCGACGCCCTGGCGGCGTCGAGCACGGGGCCCGAGGGCGCCCGCGTGGCGATCGAGGCCGACCTGCTGCGCGCCGCCGTCACCTTCCGCGAGGTCACGGAGCTCACCCAGCGCTACTCGATCACCGGCCGCGCCGAGGATCTCGAGACGCTGCGCGAGCGCATGGCGAGCGCCGCCACGCTCTACGCACGCCTCGGGGAGCAGGACGTGATCGGCAGCAGCTTCGCCGAGGATCTGGAGGCGATCCGCCTGCGGGTGGAGGGCCCCGGCCTCCGCGCGCCGATCGATGGCGCCTTCGTCTACGAGGACGACATGGCGCACGGCGGCTTCTCGCGCCGCGACGCCGAGCGCATCGAGGGCTTCTACGCCGGTCGCTACGGCCTGTCGCTGCTGCCCGGCGGCAGCGGCCGCATCAGCTACGCGTTCGAGGCGGCCGCTGGCACCCGCTTCACCCACGCCGTCCTCACCGGTCTGGTCTTCCGTGGCTCGTCGACGCGGATCGAGGTCCGGGCCGGCGACCGCACCAGCGTCTTCGCGGAGAACGTCGTGTTCGATGACCCGCAGCTCGAGCACGACCTGACGGATCTGGTGCGCGGCACCTCGCGCTTCACGCTGGTCTTCCGGGCCACCAACCGTGGCGATCGCCCGCAGCTCTGCCTCGATCAGTGGGGCATCCGGATCGAGACCCGCTGAGCGCGCGCCGTCGGTGGCGCGCGCCACGCGCGGCCGGGCCGGCAGCGACGCGCCGCGGCGGCGCCACGCTCACGCGTCCGGCGCCACGCTCACGCGTCCGGCGCCACGCTCACGAGTCCGGCGCCGCGCTCACGGCCCGGTCTCCATGCTCACGAACGCGGCGCCCCGCTCACGGCCCGGTCTCCACGCTCACCACGGCGAGGGCGGCGATCCCCTCGCCGCGGCCCAGGGGGCCGAGCCCCTCGTGGGTCGTCGCCTTGACCGACATCGCCCCCGGTTCGACGCCCAGGGCGCGCGCCAGGCGTTCCCGCATGGCGTCGACGTGCGGCGCCAGGCGGGGTGCCTCGGCGATCACCGTCACGTCGGCGTGGACGACTCGCGCCGCGCGCCCGGCCAGGAGCTGCCGTGTGCGCTCGAGCAGGACGAGGCTCGAGATGCCGGCGAACGCCGGGTCGGTCGGTGGGAAGTGCGTGCCCAGATCACCGAGGGCGACGGCTCCGAGCATCGCGTCGATCACGGCATGCGTGGCGACGTCGGCGTCCGAGTGACCGGCCAGCCCGTGCGAGTGCGGGATGGTCACCCCGCCGAGCACCAGCGGCCGCCCGGGGACGAGGCGATGCACGTCGTAACCGATCCCGCTCCGGCAGGTCATCTCATCCCTCCGTCACGTTTCCGTCCCGCCCCCGTGGCTCGCCCGTCGCGCCGCCGATCAGGTAGAGGGCGAGAAGCGCCAGGTCGGCGGCGGTCGTCACCTTGATGTTGGTCGGCGAGCCGGGGACCAGCCGCACGCGACCGCCGCGCTGCAGCACCAGCGACACGTCGTCGGCCGCGCCGGCGTGTTCGGCCGCGGCGGCGGGCCTGGCCGCGGCGGCGGGCCCGGCCGTGGCGGCGGGCCTGGCCGCGGCGGCGACGCGCGCCGCCTCATGGGCGGCGCGGATGACCGGCAGCCAGAAGGTCTGCGGCGTCTGGGCGCGCCACAGCCCCAGGCGCTCGACGTCGGCCTCGACCAGTCCATCGTCGCCGCCGCGCTTGAGCGCGTCGTGAACCGGCAAGGCCGCGCAGGCGCCGTCGACGCCCTCGCAGCCGTCGATGGTGCGCCGCACGGTGGCCGGGTCGATCGCGGCGCGTGCACCGTCGTGGATGGCGACGCGCTCGATCCCCGCCGCCACCGCCCGGAGACCACGCTCGACCGATGCCTGCCGAGTCGCGCCGCCGTCGACCAGCTCGACCGAATGCGCGAGCTCGAGCCGGCCGAGGACCGCGTCGCGAAAGCGCGCCGCCGAGCCCGGGGCGATGACGACGATGCGCTGCGCGAAGAGACCGGGCACATCCAGGCGTGCCAGGCAATGACCGATGAGCGGACGTCCGGCGACCTCGACGTAGGGCTTGTCGACGCCGGCGGCGAGACGCTCGCCGCGACCGGCGGCGACCACGATCAGTGCGGTCTGCTCCATCGGCGGCATCCGTCTACGGGAGTCACGGTGGAAGCGGCACGCCGGTGGCGACCGGCGACGATAGCGGTTGCCCGGGTTGCGCGGAGCCGCCATTATCGGGCCCGGTTCTCGGCCCGTGCAAGCGGTTTCCCGTCCGCGGGTGATCGTGGGAGCGACCTCGAGCATGGCCCAGTCAGACCTGCCAGAGCTTCCGGAGTGGAAGGCGGACTGCCGGCACTTCCTCGGCGACCGCCCCTGCCGGCCGCACAAGCAGGAGGGCGTGCACTGCGCCGACTGTCCGCATGAGGATCCGGTGCGCGAGCGCATCGTCATCATCAAGCTCGGCGCGCTCGGTGACGTCATCCGGACGACCCCGATCCTGCGCCGCCTGCGCCGCGAGCACCCGGGCGCCCACATCACCTGGGTCACCGACTTCCCGGACATCCTGCCGGCCATGGTCGACCGCAAGCTGACGCTCGAGGCGCGCGACCTGGTGGTGCTCGAGGCGCTCGAGTACGACCTGCTTCTCAACCTCGACAAGGACCTGCCGGCCTGTGCGCTGGCCAGTCGCCTGCGCGCGCGCCGCCGGCGCGGGTTCGTGCTGAAGGACGGCGTGCCGGCCCCCGCCGACGACGCGGCGCGGCACAAGTTCGTGACCGGTCTCTTCGACGATGCGAGCCGCGCCAACCGGAAGCACTACGTCGAGGAGGTGTTCGAGATCGCCGGCTGGCGCTGGGAGGGCGAGGAGTACGTCCTCGACCGACCGCCCGGCGGGCGCGACTTCGGTCTCGGCGCCGGGCGGCCGCGCATCGGGCTCAACACCGGCTGCGGCGGACGCTGGACCTCCAGGCTGTGGCCAGAGGAGCACTGGATCGAGCTGGCAGGCGCGCTGGCGCACCGCGGCTGCACGGTGGTGCTGCTGGGCGGCGCCGACGAGGATGCCCGCAACCGGCGCATCGCCGCGGCCAGCGGTGCCATCTACCCCGGTCACTTCCCGCTCGACACCTTCATGGCGCTGGTCGACCAGGTCGACCTGGTGGTGACCGCGGTCACCATGGCCATGCACATTGCCATCGGGCTCGGCAAGCAGCTCGTGCTGTTCAACAACATCTTCAACTCGCACGAGTTCGAGCTCTACGGCCGCGGTCGCATTCTCGAGCCCGCCGTGCCCTGCGACTGCTACTACGCGCCGACCTGCCCGCACGACAGCATGCGATCGATCAGCCCGGAGCGCACGCTGGGCACCTGCCTGGAGTTGCTTGGGCTGCCGGTCGACGTTCTGGACGGCGGGTCGTGAAGATCGCCGTCCTCGGGCCCGCCCATCCGCTGCGCGGCGGCATCGTCTACTACCTGGCGCTGCTCGATCGCGCGCTGCGCGCCGCCGGGCACGACGTCACCTTCGCCGGCTTCCTGCGCCAGTACCCCGAGCACGTCCCCGACCTGCCCTTCGTACGGAGGCTACGCTTCCCCGGCTCCGACCAGGTGGACGACGGCGCCGAGACGGTGCCGGTGGCCTCGACGCCGGTGTTCGTGCCGTGGTCGCCACGCAGCTGGTGGCGCACCGCGCGCCTCATCGCGGCGAGCGGCGCCCGGTGCGTCGTCCTCAAGTGGTGGATCCCGTTCTTCGGTCCGGGCTACACCGCGGTGACACGCCTCCTGGAGCGGCGCGGCGTGCGCACGATCGCCATCCTCGACAACGTGGTGCCGCACGAGGGCTGGCCGATGGGACGGATGATCACCCGCCTCGGCCTGGGCTCGATGCACGGCTACATCGCCCAGTCGGCAGCGGTGCGCGACGACCTGATGGCGCTCCTGCCGGCGACCGCCCCGGACCGTGTCCGCCTGGTGCACCATCCGACCTACGACTTCGGTCCCGGGCGCGCCGGTAGCCGGGAGGCAGCACGCGCCGCGCTCGGCGTCCGCGAGCGCCACCTGCTCCTGTTCTTCGGGTTCATCAAGCCCTACAAAGGCCTCATGGTGCTGATCGAGGCGCTGCCACTCCTGCGCGAGCGGCTCGGCGACAGCTTCCGGCTGCTCGTGGTGGGCGACTTCTACGAGGATCGCGCACCCTACGACCGGCGCATCGCCGAGCTCGGCGTCGGGGACCGGATCGAGCTGGTCGCCGGCTACGCGCCGAACGACGCGGTCGCCGACTACTTCGTCGCCAGCGACCTCGTGGTGCTGCCCTACCGCTCCGCCACGCAGAGCGGCATCGTGCAGATCGCCTACAACTACGCGCGGCCGGTGGTGACGACGCGGGTCGGCGGCATGCCGGAGTTCGTCGACGACGGCGCGACCGGTTACCTGGTGCCGCCCGACGATCCGGCGGCGCTGGCGGCAGCGGTGACGCGCTACCTGGAGGAGGCCGATCGCCCGCGCTTCGCCGCGGCCATCGCGGAGAAGCGCCGCGCCTACTCCTGGGAGGCGCTGGTCGACGCCATCGTCGATCTCGGCGCACCGCGGGACGGCGGGCGCTGAGACGCCCGCGGCCGGCATCGGGCCAGGCGACCAGCGAAGAGGGCGGTGACCGATCGGTCACCGCCCTCCCCGTCGATGCGGTGTCTGGTCCCCGGGGGCGCGCCGCGGCGCCCACCGGCAACCGTCACTCGATCTCGACGACGCGGACCTCGTAGACCAGCGTCTGACCCGCGAGCGGGTGGTTGAAATCGAGGACGACGCGGTCGCCCCGGATCTCGTGCACGCGGATCGTCTGCTCGTTGCCCTCCTCGTCCTCGGCGATCAGCTCGGTGCCGATCTCGAGCGCCTCGTCGGGCAGCTCGGAGGCGGCGACCTCGTGGAACGCCTCGGGACGCACGGGCCCGTAGGCATCGTCCGGTGAGAGCGTGATGCGTTTCGACTCCCCGCGCTGGAGCGCGACGATCTCACGCTCCAGCACCGGCAGGATCTCGCTCTGGCCCGGCTGGAACGACAGCACCGACTTGCCGACGTTGCCGTCGATCTCTGCGCCGTCCGCCAGATAGACGGTGTACTCGACGCCCATCCGTTTCGGTTGTTGCGCCATGATTCTCTCGCTCGAACCGGCCGCCGGGGCGACCGTCATGGCCGACGGCCCCGGGGGGCCGTCGCCTCCGAGCCCGAGGGTCCCGGACTAGCGATAGCCGTGCGAGTGCGAGGGCCGCTCACGGGCCTGGCTGACGTGCAGGTTGCGTCCGCCGAAGTCGGTGCCGTCCAGCACCTCCATCGCCGCGTTCGCCGCGTCGTCATCCATGTCCACGAAGCCGAAGCCGCGCGGGCGGCCGGTCTCGCGGTCACTGATCAATGTGACCGAATGCACCTCTCCATGCGGCTCGAATAGCTGACGCACATCATCCTCGGTCACGCTGAACGGGAGATTACCGACGTACAATCGCATGAGTGCCATGCGCTCCATCTCGTCCCTCGGAGTCGACCTCTGAACTTCGTGCGCTCACGCACGAAACTCCACGAACGAAGCTGGAAGGCGTTGAAGCCCGCCAAGCGTGCGGGCAAGGAGCTCCTGACCGGACTTCGAAACGGCGGGGACGAGAGCGACGCATCGAGCTGGCGGGAGTGTTGCCCTGACCGCCACATGATACCAGCTCCCGGCGCCTGGCGAGACTGCTAAAAATCTTGCCGGTGCCGGGGGGACCGGGAGCACCGCGCGCCGGTCGCCGACGGCCAGGCACGGGGCGGGGCGATGCGAACGGGCGGGCGGGCGAGCGGACGGACGGACCGGCGGACGCGCGAACAGGCAGGCGGGCGGGCGGACGGACGGCCGCACGGCCGCACAGCCTGGTGACGCCACGGACCGATCCGCCGAGCACGAGCCGGCACGAGCCGGCACGAGCCGCTACGACCCTAGTTGACATCCCCGAGGTAGACCGGGCCGCCGGTCGCATCGCGCAGCACCGCGGCGAGCTGGCGCGGATAGACCCGGTGACGCCCGATCGCCTCGAGCGGTATCCACGCGACACCGGTCTGCTGCGAGTCCGGCACCGGTCCGACGCGGGGCCGCGCGCCGGGCGCGAGCCGGCAGGCGAACATCAGCTCCACCTGGTGCATGCCGGCGTCCTCGTCGGCGTACTCGTGATTGCGCCCGATGTAGTCGCGCACGAAGCGCAGACCGCCGACCTCGACGTCGACACCGATCTCCTCGCGACACTCGCGGCGCAGCGCCGCCGGCAGCGATTCGCCGGGGTGCTGGCCACCGCCTGGCAACAGGTACCAGTCGCCCTGCCGGTCGCGGCTCCTGACCAGGAGCAGGTGTCCATCCTGGATGATGATCGCCTTGACTGATACCCTGACCCGCACTGGTTGCATCGACGCCG
>JASFRE010000133.1:0-9307 GCA_050115055.1 Candidatus Eiseniibacteriota bacterium
CTCGGGCGGCATCAGGATGACGAGCGTCATGAACAGCGCGCCGATGGCGAGCATCCCCGCCACCTTGCGCTGAGACCTGGCGCACATGTAGAGCATCATCGCCGTGAAACCGAGGAAAGCGCCGCGCGAGAACGAGTAGAGGACGGCGGCGCTCGACAGGATCATCGAGCTGATCATCGCCGCGCGCCACAGCTTGCTTCGCGTCTGCCCCAGCATGAAGTAGGCGTAGGGAATCATGACCAGGAGCGCCATGGCCGAGTCGTTCTCGTCGCCGAGGAAGCTGGCGCCGAGATCCCCGAAGTTGCGTTGCCCGGTGGTGAAGAACAGCGCGAAGGCCATGACGCCGAGCACGAGGTGCAGGGCAATGTAGGCCCAGATCAGGTTCTTGAGGCGCGGCAGGTTGTCGACGACGCTGAAGATGATGAAGAACACGGCGAGCGTCTTCGACATGATGATCAGCGCCTTCAGGGTCATGCCGGGTGAGATGGCGCCGAAGGCCGACAGGGTCCCCAGGAGGAGCAGCACCAGGTACGACTTGACCTGCCAGTTCCAGACCAGCGTCACGCGGTGGTGCATGAAGTTGAGGATCCAGGCGAACAGCAGGCCACCGGCCACGAGGAGTGCCGGCCGCACGGCGGCGAGCAGGGGCACGCGGTAGCCGGGTTGCAGGTACTCGATGAACAGGAAGGCGATGATGCCGAGGAAGAGGTTGCGAACCACCGCCATCTGCAGGAGCACGATCGGCACGATGGCGAGGATGCCGGCCACGATGATCGGCGATGCCGAGGCGGCGATCAGCACGCCGACGAGGATGGAGACCGGGACCAGCAGGATCACCGGATAGCGACGCAGCCATTCGCTGGCGCCGTTCCCGGAGCGGGACAGGACGCTCATGGGGTTCCTCGAGATCGTGGGAGGCGGCGACGGTCGAGTCTATCATGGCCGCGGACGGCACGATCCACCCGGGACGATCGGCATCGAGCGCGCCGCTGCTTAGGACGGGGCCCGGCGGTCGCGCGGCGGGTCGGGGCCGCGGGGGATCAGGCGACCTCGTGGTCGTGACCGGGCGCGCCCTCCCTGAGGCGCACCGTCTTGGCCGGCACGCCCAGCGCGATGCCCCAGTCGGGCACATCGCGGTTGACCACGGCGCCGGCGCCGATGACCGACCCGCGCCCGGTGGTGACGCCCTCGATGATCGTCACCCGCGCCCCCAGCCAGGAGCCCTCGCCGACCCGGGTCGGCCGGGCGGCCGAGAGATCGTACTGCTCGGCGATCGGGACGTCGAATCGGTCCAGCCGGTAGCTTCCGCCGCTCAGGACATAGGTGTAGGCGGCGATGACGGTGTCGGCGCCGATCTCGACCCGGTTGGCCGAAAAGACGTCACAGAAGAAGCCGAAATTGACCCGCGCACGGAGCACGATGTCGCCGTTCTTGCAGCTCAGAACCGTGTGCCGGCCCAGGAAGACGCCCTCCTCGAGCACGATGCCGCTATTCGTCGAGCCCTTGGCGTCGAGCATGCAGTGGTCATCGATGACGCAGCCGTCGCCGATCCGGATCTTGTGCGGATGGCGGAAGGTGATGCCGGCTCCGAAGATCACGCCGCGCCCGACCTGTCCCAGGATGAGCGGATAGAGCCTGCCGCGCAGCACGATCCCGGCCGCGCCCGGTAGCCGGCCGACCGCCCAGGTGATGAGCTCGAACTGGATCAGTGCCCACAGGTTGCGACGGCCGAGGACGAGATCCATGTACTGCCCGAGCTTGGAGCCCGACGTCCCGAGCGCGCCATGCACCTTGACGTCGCTGCCCGGCTGCCCGTGATCACCAGTCGCTGGCCCGTTCACTCTGGTCTCCTCCATCCGTCCGGCGTGGCTCCCGGGGCCCCGCCTCCAGCAGGTGCTGCTCACGGAACCAGTTCGCCATCTCTTCCAGTCCTTCGTCAAGCCCGACGCGCGCCTTGAACCCGAGGCGCCGGAGGAGCTTATCGGTCCGGTAGGCCCGCTCGGTGCCGAAGAACGCCAGGCGTCTCGGATCGATGGGGGGCTCGAACCGGAAGATCCGGCTGGCGACCAGGGTGGCACCGGCGACGAGCGCCACCGGGGCGTGGGGCAGGCTGAGACGTGGCGGCGGAACACCGACGGCGCGGGCGATCCCGCCGATCAGCTCGCGCATGGTCGCGGGCCCGGGCCCGGCCACGAGAAAGGTCTCGCCGGCCGCTTCCGGACGGTGGCAGGCGAGGGCGATGGCCTCCACGACGTCGTCGCGGTGCACGAAGTGCACGTGGCGGCTCCAGGGTCCGATCATCACGAATCGCCGGTGGGCGACGGCAACGAAGAGCTTCCGGAAGCGGTGGTCGCCGCGGCCGTAGATCGTCGCCGGGCGCAGGATGACGGCGTCGATGCCGTCGGCGTGGGCGATGCGCCGCACCGCCTGCTCGCCGCGCAGCTTGGTGATCTGGTAGAGGTCTGCCGGTCTCGGAGGATCGCTCTCGGCGAGCAGGTGCCGGCCGGCATCGCCCAGCACGCCGGCGCTCGACACGTAGACGAATCGACGCACACCAGCCGTGACCGCCTCCTGGAGCAGGTGGCGGGTCCCCTCGCTGTTGACCTGCCAGAAGTCCGTGCGGCCCAGACGCCCACCGCGGTGCACGGCGGCTGCATGCACCACGACGTCGACATCACGTGCCACGCCGCCCAGTGACCAGGACCGCCGCAGATCGCCGCGCTGGACCTCGGCCCCGAGCGCCTCCAGCCCGGCCGCCTCCGTGCCGGGTCGTACGAGGGCGCGCACGACGGCGCCCTCGGCCAGCAGCCGTTGACAGAGTCCGAGTCCGAGGAAACCGGTCGCTCCGGTGATCAGGACACGCATGAAGAGGTCGCCCCAGGACACCATCGTCCAGGTGCGCAGGCGGCGCAAGCGAGCAGTCTCGAGACCGGGGGAGGTGGCGTTGGTGGGGGATCGCCCCCCGGCCGGAGGATCGGCGGGGAACGCACCGGCAGGGGGGGGTGGGCGGATGGTCGCGGCGCGCGGCGGCGCGCGCCGCGTGGAGAGGGTTCGCCTGGCCGTCGCGTCCGGGCCGGCTCAGCGCTCGATGACCGTCTCGATCTCCCGTCGGACGGCGGGGACATCCCGGCCGTCGGCGAGGGCGACCTCGCGAGCCAGGGTATCGATCGAGCTGGTGAGCATTTCCTGCTCCTCATCGGTCAGCCGCCGGCTCTGCCCGAAGCGGCCGAGATCGCGGATCACCGCGACCAGATCGACCGGACGACCGCGCTCGATGATCGGCTTATAGATCTTGACGCGATCACGCGGACGCAGCTTCGAGAGCGTGCGGGCTCGGCGCCGCAGCCCGCTGAAGACCTCCTTGACCTCCGAGGGGGTCATGGGGCAACGCATGTTGAGTCCATCGGCGTGCTCGACCGGTACGAGAATCCGGGTGTTGTTCTGCGGAAAATGGATCTTGAGACAGCGGGCCTTCTCACCCATGAGATCCGTCATCTCGATGCGATTGATGACCCCGAGCCCGTAGCGTGGATGGACGATCCGCTGACCAACCGTAAACTGCATGGACATAAGGACTTGACCTTTCACGGGGCACGACCGACCGGGACCGGGGAGAGCTGCCCGATCAGCCGCCGACGGAGGCTCAGCCGCCTCCTGATACGCGACCTTGTGTTGACGTCCGGAGCCAGGACGACAGGGGAGAAGCCTGGGACCTCCTGATCATACACGATCCGGCGTCACATTTCTTCCCTTAAGGCACTGGCGGCATGCTTTTATATGGATAGAGGATAGGGCGTTGACAGGGGGGCGATCGACGAGGTGGGTGGAGGCGATCGTCGAAGGCAATTCGGGAACCGGATTGCACGCCGGGTGATCGATACGTTACAAGGATCCCAGGTCGAAGCGCGCCGGCTGGCAATGCGTTCCGAGCGGTCGCTCCGCCCGGTCAGGCACGCTCACCCGGCTTCAGCGGCCGGGGTGGAAAGGAGTCAGCGACAGGATGGTGACGCTCACCGAGAACGCGGTCAGCAAGATCTCCGAGATCATGACCGCCGAGCAGCAGGACGGCAAGGCGCTCCGCATCTACGTCGAGGGCGGCGGATGCTCTGGCTTCCAGTATGGCTTCATGTTCGATAGCGCCCGCGAAAATGATGAGGTGGAGGAGTTTACGGGCTTCAAGCTGATCGTCGACCCGTTCAGCTCGACCTACCTCGAGGGGGCCTCGGTCGACTATGTCGACGGCCTCGACGGCGCCGGGTTCCGCATCAACAACCCGCAGGCCACGGGCAGCTGCGGCTGCGGCAAGTCGTTTACCGCCTGATCGGGCCGGGTCCGTTCCACGGATCCTGTGTGATGGGTGGCGGTCACGGACTGCCGGGTGATCCAGGGGCGCTCCGCCACCGGCGGGCGCCCCGCTCGCTTTTGCGGCGGCTAGGTCACCCATTGACCTTGACTTGGAGCCGCAGGTGGCGACAATGGGGACGACGTGCCCCGCCTGTCCGATCCCGACGCCCGTCGTCGCTCATGGCCCAGGTCACGTTGGCGGAGAAGATCCGCTACCTGCGCAAGTCCCGTGGCATGTCCCAGATCGAGCTCGCCAGGCGGCTGGGATTGCGCAACAACAGCTTCATCTCCCACCTCGAGCGTGGCTCCAAGCGGCCGTCGATCCACCTCTTACGCCGTATCGCGGAGCTCTTCTCGTACGACTACGACAGCTTGCTGGCGCTCGCCGGGGCGCCCCGCACCGAGCGCCCGGGCGACCAGCAGCAGGAGCTGAAGCCGACCGCCGGGGCGGACCTGCTGGCACGGCTGCGCCAGGAGGTCTACCTGTTCGGCGAGCGCATGAACGAGGAGATCGGCGAGTCGCTACCGGACTTCCTCTGGGACCGGGAGTACCGGCTGATCGTCGAGGCCCGGGCGCGCGAGGTCTGGCTGGTCTGCCCGCGTATCTGCCACCACGGGGTCGCCGAGGACCTCCTGCGGGTCGCCAGCAACAATCTGGGACGCGGCGTCCCCTATCGCTATCTGCTGCCGGATACCAAGGAGATGCGCGTCGAGGCGGGGCGGATGCTCAAGCGCTACCAGGGCTTGCCGGACGAGGAGGCGCGGCTCGAACTACGCTTCGTGAAGCAGGAGCGCTTTCCGTTCGTGCTCGAGCTGGCGCTCTTCGACCCTCAAGACCCCGCCCGGGCCCAGGGGACGCTGACGCCTCCGTCGTCCAACCCGGCCTGGGAGGTGGCGTTGCGGGGTCCGCATGCCCTTGACTACGCAGCCATCGTCGCCCGCGCCTGGGACGAGAATGGCGGCCGCAGCAGCCGCTGAGCGGCAACTGCCGGGGCCGCTCGGCGGCCGGTTTGGCCGCGACGGCAGCCGCGCCGCCGGATCCCAAGGGGGCTGGGGGCACGCATCGCGCGCCGGGCGACGCCATGAAGCTGCCGATCTACCTCGACCATAACGCGACCACGCCGCTCGACCCGCGGGTCCTCGAGGCAATGCTGCCGGTCCTGGGAGAGGCCTTCGGGAACGCGGCCAGCGCCGAGCACCGCGTCGGTTGGCAGGCGGCGGAGCGGGTGGAGATCGCCCGCGAGGAGGTAGCGGCGGCCATCGGCTGCGAACCGCGCGAGATCGTCTTCACGAGCGGCGCCACCGAGAGCAACAACCTGGCCCTGAAGGGGATCTGTGAGGCCTACCACCGACAGGGCGATGCGATCGTCACCGTTGCCACCGAGCACCCGGCGGTCCTGGATCCCTGCGCGACGCTGGAGCGCCGCGGGGTGCGAGTCACCCGGCTGGCCGTGGGGGCCGACGGGCGGGTCGATCCGGCCGCCGTGGAGGCGGCGATCGACGCCCGTACGGTGCTCGTGTCGGTGATGGTCGCCAACCACGAGATCGGCACCCTGCAGCCAATCGAGGCGATCGGACGTATCACGCGCCGGCGGGGCGTCCTGCTCCACTGCGACGCCGCGCAGGCGGTCGGCAAGGTGCCGCTCGACGTCCGCGCCCTGGGCATCGACCTGCTGTCGATCTCGGCCCACAAGCTCTACGGACCGCAGGGGATCGGCGCGCTCTACGTGCGGGCGCGAGATCCGCGGGTGCGGCTGGTGCCGCAGATGGACGGCGGCGGCCACGAGCAGGGCCGGCGCTCGGGAACCACCAACCTGCCGGGTGTTGTTGGACTGGGAGCGGCCTGCCGGCTGGCCGGCGAGGGCCTGGACGCGGAGGCGGAGCGGCTGCGGACGCTGGCGGCGCGCTTCCTGGAGCGGTTACGCGGCGGCTTGCCGGAGGTGCGGGTGAACGGCAGCCTGGAGCACCGGTTGCCGGGGCAGCTGCACCTCACCCTGCCCGGAGTGCCGGTCGAGGAGCTCCTGGTCCGGGTGCGCGAGCTGGCGGTGTCGAGCGGCTCGGCCTGCGCATCGGCCCGCCCCGGCCCGTCGCACGTGCTGGAGGCGATCGGGATGCCGGCCGCGGCGCGCCGCAGCTCGTTCAGGATCGGTATCGGGCGATTCAACACCGCCGCGGAGATCGACTTCGCGGCCGAGCGTCTGGTCGCCGAGGCGCGGCGCTGCGGCGGCAGCCGGCAGGACGTGCCGGCGGGACCCTGAGCGGGGCGCGGTGACCACGCGGCAGACCACCCATCGTGTGCCGGGAGGCGCCAGGACATGGAATCGAGAGCGATGATCAACGTGACCGAGAGCGCCGCGCGCCAGGTGCGGGCCTACCTGGAGCGCGAGAGGACACCGGAGCGACCGCTCGCCGGGCTGCGGCTCGGAGTCCGGGGTGGTGGCTGCGCCGGCTTCGAGTACGTCAAGGAGCTGGCGGAAGGGGCGCGCGAGGGCGATGTCGAGCTCGAGTTCCACGGTCTGAGGGTGTTCATCGATCCGCGCAGCCTGGAGGTGCTCGACGGCACCGAGCTCGACTTCGTGTCGGGGCTCGAGAATCACGGCTTCCACTTCCGCAATCCGCGCGAGACCACACGTTGCGGCTGCGGCGTCAGCTTCTCCGTCGGCTAGTGCCCGGCACCGGGCGCGCTTCTCTTGGACTTGTCAGCAGGGCGTCGCCCTGCTACCGTGCTCCGTCGTCAGCTCGGTGGGTGCCGGAGCGGCCCCGGCAGGCGCAGCGCATCGGCGGCGTGCCGGCGCCACGGGCGGCGATTGGACAGCGTCGAATTGAACGGCCCGAGGCCGTGAGCGGAGTTGCGGCCACTCCGTGAACGGACGAGGGCCGTTCTTCTTTGGGGTGGGGCGCGTCCGGGCGCGACGGTCGTGCCTCCCGGCTCTCGATTCGAGACAGCGTCGCCGCGCACCGTCCCCCGCCATGTCGAATGCGTGAGATGACCCGCCCTTCCGAGTTGCCCGGACGCCGGTCCCGGTGATACGATCTTCCAAGTGGTCGGGACAGGATGTGCTCGCAACGCCTTGTTGCGATCGTGAAGGACTCGCGCCCACCTCCCGCACGTCTCGACCACCGGTCGTACCTCAACTGGGACCGCAGCCTCGACCCACCCCCTCGACCCGGAGCCTCAACGACATGGACGTGCCCGCCTGCAAGCTCTTCACCATCGAAGAAGCCAACCTCGTGATTCCCTTTCTCGAGCGCAGCCTCGACGTGCTGCAGGTCCGCGTGAAGGAGATCGTGCGACTCAAGCGCCAGCTCGAGGTGCTCAACCTGATCTGTGGCTCCGAGCTGTCGCACGACAATCCCGACTTCCGCGACCACTCCGAGAAGACCGGGACGTATCATCAGCTGATCGGCGAGGCCGACGCGATGATCCGCGAGATTCGCCTGAAGGGTTGCCTGCTGCGCGACGTCCATAGCGGCATCGTCGACTTCTACTGCCGCTACAACGGTCGCGTGGTCTATCTCTGCTGGCGCAAGGGCGAGCGTCAGATCTCCTACTGGCATCCGATCGGCGAGGGGTTCGGCAAGCGCCGGCGGCTCGCCACGCAGAACCGCCAGGCGCGCGACTCGAATACCTGAGCCGGCGCGAGACGCGTTGCGCGGTCAGCCGGCGGTGGCCCCGGACGAGAAGGCACGACGGCCGGCCGGCTGGCGGCAGGCGCCGGACCGGTTCCCGGCGACGCCGCCGGCCGGTCCTGGCCAGGGCGGGGCGCCGGCTCGCACCGAGTACCGCCTTGACAGCGCCGGCCGGCCGGTGGTACAGCTTTTCGGGTCTCCGGTCCGGGTACCGCGATCCAGGCTCCAGTACAGACTATGCGAGGGTATGCGGGCTCCTCACGGGGCCTGTCGTCGTTTTGTCCACCAGCCGGAGGCGTGGAGGCGTCCAGTGCCACGTATCAACTACACCGTCGAGCAGCTGCGCGAGAAAGCTGTCGATCTCAGACGGGATATCATCGCCATGCACGCCGGCGGTCACTGGGGGGCGGTCGGTAGCCCCCTGGCAGCGGCTGATCTGATGGCGACGCTGTTCTTCTACGAGGTCAACTTCGACCGCGATGATCCGGCCTGGCCCGATCGCGACGTCTGGCACCTCTCCTCGGCGTCGCTGTCGACCGCGCTGTACGCGGCGATGGCGGAGGTCGGGCTGCTGGCGACCGCCGATCTCCTGCGCGGGGATGACGGCGATGCGCTGACCCACCATCTGCAGCGCTTCCCATCGTCCGGCACACCCCGGATCGAGGCGACCGGCGGCGTGCCGGGCGCCGGGCTCTCGGTCGCCATCGGCATGGCCATCGCCTCGCGTCTCGACGGCGTTCACCGGCGCACCTACTGCGTGATGGACGACTCCGAGGTGCAGCAGGGCCTGTTCTGGGAGGGTGCCATCGCGGCCGCCCACCACGAGCTCGAGGATCTCGTCCTGGTCATCGACTACGATGGCAAGCAGGCCGGCGGCGACATCGAGGAGGTGCTGGGCTTCGCGCCGCTCACCGAGAAGCTGCGCTCGTTCAACTGGCATACGATCGAGATCGACGGCAACGACCTGGACGCGATCGTCGGGGCCTTCGACCGCTCGCGAACGCTGAAGGGCGCGCCGGTGGCGATCCTGAGCTGCACGACGCTCGGCAAGGGCGTGAGCTTCATGGAAGACGACGAGCACTGGTGCATCGCGCATCCTGACGCCGAGCAGGCGACGGCCGCCATGTCCGAGCTGGGCACGACGATGGACGAGTGGTCGAAGCGGCTGTCGGCCTAGCGCACCACCGCGGAAGACGCGAGGGGTTGACCTCATGAACTTGGATGTGACGACGCGACGCTGGGCCGGACAGGAGATCGAGCATCGCGCTCCCTCGGCGTCGTTCCTCGACGCCATCGCCGAGCTGATCGAGGGCGACGAACGACTGGTCGTTCT
>JASFRE010000134.1:0-9285 GCA_050115055.1 Candidatus Eiseniibacteriota bacterium
GGGCGATTGACGTTTCCGTCGGGTCGCGATATACTACCGGCCGGTGGGCATGCGTTTCCGCATGCCGCCGCCTGATCACCCCCAGCCCGCTTCCGAGATCCAACAACCAGGGGTTCCAGCTGTCACAACCCATCGCCAGTCGCGCAAGCGCCGCACGAAACCACCAGGAGGTCCTCCTCATGCGCGGCCCACTCAGCCTGATCCTGCTCGCCGGCACCATTCTCGCGCTGTGCGCCCTGCCCGCCCCGTCGTCGGCCCAGCCCCCGAACATGTGGAACTTCCAGGGGACCCTGACCGACTCGCTGGGCAATGCCCTGAACGGCGAGTTCGCCGTGCGCTTCCGGATCTACGATGCGGAGGTCGGCGGCAACGTGCTGTTCATCGAGATCACCAACGTGTTCGTGATCGACGGCATCTACTCGGTGCACATCGGCCAGTCGACGCCGATCGACCCGTCGATCCTGCAGGTCCAGCCACTGTGGCTCGAGGTCTCGGTGCGAGATCAGGGTGACTTCGTGGTGATGGATCCGCGCATCGAACTGGTGCAGGTGCCGCTGGCGATGGTGGCCCAGACGGCCCTCTTCGCGCTCGACGGCAATCCCGGGCCCACCGGACCGACGGGACCCACGGGCCCGAACGGCCCGACGGGGCCGGCGGGAGCGACCGGTGACCCTGGACCGCCAGGTCCCACGGGTCCCACCGGCCCGACCGGCCCGGAGGGACCTCAGGGTCTGCCAGGGCCGACCGGCCCGACGGGACCGCAGGGTCTGCCGGGTGCGACGGGCCCCACCGGTCCCACTGGACCGCAGGGACCTCAGGGTCTGCCAGGGCCGACCGGTCCGACGGGACCGCAGGGTCTGCCGGGTGCGACGGGTCCCACCGGCCCCACTGGGTCGCAGGGTCTGCCAGGGCCGACCGGTCCGACGGGACCTCAGGGGCTGCAGGGCGTGACGGGTCCGACGGGACCTCAGGGGCTGCAGGGCGTGACGGGTCCGACGGGACCTCAGGGGCTGCAGGGCGTGACGGGCCCGACGGGACCGCAGGGGCTGCAAGGCGTGACGGGCCCGACGGGACCCACCGGCCCCGCCATCACGCAGGCCGGGCACCTCTGTCCCACGGCCTACATGGACATGGGCGACTACTGCATCCTGATCGGCGAGGCCGGTACCGCCAACTGGTTCGAGGCCGCCGTCGGGTGCAAGTCGCTCAACGAGGGACGGCTGTGCAGCGCGCAGGAGTGGTACTACGCCTGCACGCAGGCTGTCGCGGGTGGCGGCGGACCTCCCTTCGACATGCTCGACGACTGGGAGTGGACCTCCAACGTCTTCGGCGCGAGCACCCAGGTGAACCACTCGGTCGTCATGGGCGGCGGCTCCGGAGGATTCTGCACCGAGCGGACGCTCCTCCAGCTGGGCACCGCCCAGGTCTATCGGTGTTGTCAGTAATCGGCGCTGCCGGGCGCTGATCCGACACGAACCAGGCGGCGGGGCCTTGACTCCGCCGCCTGGTCGTTTCGACCGGCGCGCGGCGGGGATGACGACCGACCACCGGGATTCATGAGACGACAGGCCGCCCGCTCCCCGAACCGCACGGACCACAGGATGGACGCGCGCCCCACCGTGCTCGTTGCACTCGCCGTGTTCGTGGTCCTCAGCAGCGTTGCTCCGGGTGAGGCATGTGCCGCGCCGGGCGCTCCGCCCGGCGACGTGGCTGTCAGCGACACGACCATCGAGATCGTCTACACGTCGGGGACGTCGGGCTTCATGGAGGCGCTGCCGCGCGATGGCCGTTTGCTGGGCGGTCTCGCTGCACGGTCGTCGCTCCTGGCGCGACGGGCGGACGTCGATGCGCTCATCGAGGGAGGCGGCCTGTTCGATCCGGTGGATGCGATCGAGATCCGCCGTGCCGAGTTGATGCTCGAGGCGCTGGCGCTGATGGGATACGACATCCTGCATCTGGCGGCGAGCGATCTCCCGGTCGCGACGCAGCCGGCGGTGGCTGCAGCGCTCGCGCGGTCGCCGCTCACCTGGGTGGCGACCAACGTCCATCCCGCGACCAGCGAGACGCCCTGGGGCGCCGTGCCGAGTGCGGCGCTCGACCTCGACGGCACCCGGGCCGTCGTGCTCGGGGTCGTCGATCCGGATTCGGTCAGGGCGTGGACCGGCGGCCTCCTCGTCGCGACCGACCCGGAGGTCGCACTGACCGGCTCCCTCGGCGCGCACGGGCCGGAGGCCCCGGTGCCCGCCGGGCGCTCCGACGCGAACCTCGAGCCTGACGCGACGCCATCGGTCGACGATGCGGATCACCGGGGGGATGCGGGGCACGACGTGTCACCGCCGGGGGAGGCGTTGGTGATCGTCCTCAGCGATCTCGACCACGCCCGGAATGTCGAGCTCCTCCGACGGCTCGACGCGATCGACCTGTTGATCGAGAGCCAGGCGGGGCCGGGGAACGCCCCGGCCGCTGGGTCGGGAGCGGATCGCCTGCCCCCGCACGACGCGCCGCCCGCGTCGGGACCCGATCGCGACCGGGTCGAGGCGCGCATCGCGCCGGCGACACCGGCCGGTCTCTCGATCGGCGAGGTCGTGCTGGCTGGCGACCAGCGCATCGCGCGCATGGAGCGGCGACCCGTCGACGCGACCGACGTCGTCGAGGACGCGGAGCTGCGCGGACGGCTGGCCGCTTTCTACGCCGATGTCCACGCCCGGTACGCCGACGCCGTACAAGAGCCCGGCCGCGGTGGCGACGGGACATCGCGCCCCGGCGTGGTTCCCGACACGCTCACCCCGCGCGACCGCTACGTCGGTGCGCGTGCCTGCGCGCAGTGCCATGTCGATGCCCATGCCTCATGGCTCGCCACGCCGCACGCCCGTGCCTACATCACGCTCCTCGAGACGCGAAGCCACTACCGGCCCGCCTGTTTGCCTTGCCACGTCACCGGTCTCGGCCACTGGTCGGGCTACCAGCCGAACGGATCCCGCCCCGAGCTCGCTGCCGTGCAGTGCGAGAGCTGCCACGGCCCCGGCGGCGTGCACAGCCGGCTGCCTGACGCCACATCGATTCGCCGCGCGGTGCCCGGGCGCGTCTGCGAGTCCTGTCACACCGGTACGCAGAGCCCGGACTTCGCGGCGACGCTTGCCGCGTACCGGGCCTCGGGCGCCTTCCACGGTCCACCGGTGATCGTGGCCGACGCGCTGACCGCCGCCCTGCGTCGCGATGGACAGGTCGAGGTCGAGCTGTTCGTGATGAGCCTGTGCCCGTACGGCGCCGCCGCCGAGCAGCAGCTGGCGCGTCTGCACGAGCAGTTCGGGGCGGCCGTCGACCTGCGTGTGCGCTACATCGTACGCGAGACCGCCAGCGCTGGAACCGTTCCCGCGCCCGCCGTGGTGGGTGGGCCGTCCGGAGATCGGTCACCGACGAGCGGCGCCGGCGAGCAGTGCCGCGACGATGGTGCGATCGATGTCGCCGCTCATCGCGGGTTCGTGAGCCTGCACGGTCCGGAGGAGGTGCGCGAGAACCTGCGGCAGCTGGCGATCGCCGAGCTGGGCACCGCGTCGCTGCTCGACTATCTCGTCGCCCGCGCCGCCGATCTCGACGGTGACTGGCGGCCGGCCGCCCGCGCCGCCGGGCTCGACCCGCGGGCCGTCGCGGCGGCGGCCGGCGATCAGGTGGAGCGGCTGGCGGCCGATGCGCGGCGCTGCCGGGAACTCGATGTCCGCGCCTCACCGACCTGGGTCGTGAACGGCATCCCGCTCGCCGCCGACACCGATGCCGCGGCGCTGGGGCGACGCCTGTGCGAGGCGCTCGAGACGCCGCCGTCCACCTGTGCGGGATTACCGGCTTGCACCCGCGATGCCGACTGTCGCTCGCCGGGGCTCGAGGGCCGGTGCGTCGAGCCCGGCACGCCCGCGGCGCGTTGCCAGTTCCGGGAGGCACCGGAGGTCGTTCTGCATCTCCTGAACGATCCGACCTGCGGACTGTGCAATCCGGCCAGCCTCGTGGCATCGGCGATGGAGCTCTTCCCGGGGCTGCGCGTCGAGGCGTACGACGTGACGCGCGGCGAGGGCGCGGCCTGGCGGCAGCGCTTCGCGATCGACACGGTGCCGGCCTACGTGCTGGAGGGGGTCGAGTCGGCGGCCGGGTTCGACACGCTGCGCCCGGTGCTGGTGGCGGGCATCGATCGGGCGCGCGGCGACGTCGCCGGGACATCGCGCGGCGACAGCTCCGACGCGTCGGGTGGGGTGACGGCCGCCTACCGGCTCGACCCGGCCGCCTTCGGACGCGGACCGCTCTACGCCTGGCGGCCGCCGGTGCCGGCGGCGGTGGACGTCTTCCTGCGGGCCACGGGGCCCCTGTCCGGGCAGCTGGTCACCGCCCTCGACGCGGCGCTGAGCGGGTCGCCGCACCAGCACCGGGTCCGCTGGCACCACCTGCTCGAGGTCACGGTCGACACGACGACGGCCGCCCTCCGCGTCGTGCAGCACGGTGCCGCCGCCAGCGTGCGCGCGGACTCGACGGTGCCGCGCGTGGCGAGCCGCCTGGGCCCGCTCGACGTCGCCGCGAGCCGCCGCCAGGTCTGCATCGAGGCGCTCGACCCCGGGCGTCTGCTGCCGTACCTGGTCGCCGGTGCCGGCGACGGAGCGTCTGCGGACACCTGGCGACAGCGGGCGGCGCGGCTCGGCATCGACGTCGGCCAGATCGAGGCCTGCGCTGCCAGCGGTGCGGCCGAGCGCCGTCTGCTGCGCGACGTGGCGCTGGCCGATTCGCTCGGCATCGACGCCCCGGCGGTGCTGGTCGGCAACCGTCTGCGCTTCGACGGGCTCGGCAGGTGGAACTCCGGGGCCTTCCGGCGGGCGCTCCGGGGGATGGTCAGCGAGGCCCCGAACTGAGATAATGAGTGCCCACGCGGCACAGGAACGGACCAGGCGGCTACCGCCGCCCGGACGGCATCTGCCAGGGAGGAACAGCCGTGAATCACCGCAGCCACTCGCCATCACGACGCATCTGGGTCGCCGCCCTGCTCGCGATCGTCGCCTTCTCGACCGTCGCACTGTCCGAGGAGCTGTTCGTGACCGAGGCGCTGCAACCGGGCGCGGTGCTCGACGTCGGCGGTCAGCTGCTGACCGGCACCGACTACCGCAGCCTGGTGACGGTGGGAGAGGGCATCGTCCATCCATACGCGTTGACCGGCGAGGACCTGGTCATGCGTCCAGGCTACATCGCCATCACGCGGCTCATGAAGGCGCAGGATCCGATCGGTATCGAGCCCGAGCAGGCACCGGTCCTGGTCGATCGTCTGGACGGCAACTTCCCCAACCCCTTCAACCCGGCGACGACGATTCGTTTCTCGCTGGCCGGTCCCGGCCCGGCGACGCTCCGGGTCTACGACGTGCAGGGACGGATCGTCCGGACGCTGGTCGACGAGCCGCTCACCGCCGGCGAGCACAGCGTGCGCTGGGACGGGCGCACCGAGGGCGGCGCGCAAGCGGCGTCCGGCGTCTACTTCATGCGCCTCCAGACTCCCGGATTCACCGATCACCAGAAGCTCGTGATGTCACGGTAGCCACCGGAACGTGCGCCGGCATGACTCGATCCGATCGTGAAGTCGCATTGCCTTTCTGATAAGGTAACCGCAGCCGGTGCCCGTGGTCGGATCCGGGTGACCGGATGACCACCCTGGCCGGGTCTCTCCGACACCGGTCCTTCGATCCCGGGAGAGGGCTCGCAGCGCTTCGATGACACGGTCCGCCGTACCGGTCACAGATGATCCATCCGCCGTCCTGCGCGGCAAGGTGTTCGTTTTCACCGGTCGTCTCGCCAGCCTGTCGCGTCGCGAGGCGGCGGCGCTCGTGCGCGTGCGCGGCGGCGAGACACGGCGCCAGGTCTCCCGGCAGACGTCCTACCTGGTCGTCGGTGACGGTGACCGGGGCCCGGCCGGGTCGCGGAGCCGCAGTCTCCTCGACGCGCGGCGCGTCTCCGACGCCGGCGCCGAGCTCGAGATCATCGACGAGCGCCGTTTTCTCACCATGCTGGGCCTCGAGTCGGCCTGCCGCCTCCGTGATCGCTATTACAGCGGCCGTGACATCCAGCGGCTCTACGGCTTCGACCGGCGGACGCTGCGTGCGCTGGCCAACGTCTCCCTGGTCAGCCCCATCCTCCGCACCAACGCCGAGCGCTACTACACGTTCTCCGACCTGCTGGTCTTTCGCACGATCCACGAGTCGCTGGAACAGGGCGGCTCGCTGGGGCGCATCGTCCGCCGTCTGCTGCAGGACCGTGCCGGCCAGGCGCGGCTCGACTTCGATCGGGACGAGCTCGAGGTGCTACCGCTCGACGCCCCCGACGATCATGACTGGTCGGCCGACGACTGGTACCTCATGGGGTGCGAGCACGACGAGCGGCCGGCCGAGGTCCACGAGGCGATCGCCGCCTATCGCCGGGTGCTCGAGCTCGATCCCTACCACGTGGGCGCCCTGATCAACCTCGGCAACCTGAGCTACGATCTCGGCGACATCGACGAGGCGCGATCTCTCTACGAGCGCGCCCTCGCCAGCGACCCGCAGAACGCTGTCGCCCACTTCAACCTCGGCAACGTCTACGACGATCTCGGCGAGTACGCGCGCGCGATCAGCTACTTCCGCTCGGCCATCCGCCTCAGGCCGGACAATGCCGACGCGCACTTCAACCTCGGACTGGTCTACGATCGGCTCGGGGAGGTGTCACGGGTCCGCGCCCACATGGAGCTCTACCTACGACTGAGCGCCGACGGGGACATGGCCGAGGTGGCTCGCGAGTACCTGCAGCTCACCGAGGAGGAGCCGGACCCGGCCCATCGCTAGGGGCTGGCCGGTAGCGGGCAACAGTGATGGTCAGGCGACGGACACAGCGTTCCGCGGCGCGGCGGCGCACGGGAGGTGGCGCCGCCGCGCACGCTGGTCCGCGTGCTGGCGCGGGGGCAGGCCGTGGCGGTGGCCGACCGCGGCGGGCACGCCTCATCGGGTTCAGCAGCGCGACCGCCGCCGTCGTCGTGCTGGCGGTGGTAGCGGCCTGGTTGCTCCGCGACACCGACCGCCGGCCGCTCCGCAACGTCGTCCTCATCGTGATCGACACCTGCCGCGCCGATCACATGAGCCTCTACGGATACGCGCGCTCGACGACGCCCCACATCGACAGCCTGGCTGCGCGCGGGGTGCGCTTCGATCGCGCACACGCCCAGGCGCCATGGACGCTGCCGTCCTTCGCCTCGCTCTTCACCTCGCAGTACCCGTCGGAGCATCGCGCCGGCGGACGCTTCGGCGACTTCCGGCGCTTCGACACCGCGACCCGGACCCTCGCCGAGGAGCTTCTCGATCACGGCATCGCCACCGCGGGGATCGCCAACGTCACCTGGCTCGAACCGAAATTCCGCTTCTCGAAGGGCTTCCAGATCTACGACTACCGCACGACGGATGCCACCAACACCGGGCACCGGACGGCGGAGGCGACGACGGCTGCGGCGCTGGCGGCCGTCGACCGCATGCCGGAGCCCTTCTTTCTCATGGCGCACTACTTCGACCCGCACGTGCGCTACGAGCCCCCCGCCCCGTTCGACACGCTCTTCACCGGGGACTACGACGGACCGTACGGCAAGGGATTCGGCAACACCGACCAGGTCGTCGCGCTCCGCAACGGCACCCTCGAGCTCGACGCCGCCGCGCGCCGCCATCTGGCGGCGCTCTACGATGGCGAGATCGCCTTCACGGACGCGCAGATCGGTGTGCTGCTGGCGGAGCTGCGGCGCCGTGGCATCGCCGGGCGCACGCTCGTCGTCGTGACCGCCGATCACGGCGAGGAGTTCTGGGACCACGGCGGTTTCGAGCATGGCCACAGTCTGAAGGAACACCAGATCCATGTGCCGCTGGTGTGGAGCGGGGCCGGCGTGGAGGCGGCGGGCACGGTCGTCGAACAGCCGGTCGAGTCGATTGACATCGCGCCGACGATCCTCGACCTGCTGGGGCTCGAGCCGCCGCTCGGCTTTCGCGGCGCGAGCCTGCAGCCATGGCTGGAGGGGAGGGTGCCGGGGGAGGCGGCGGCCGCCGAGCCCGTCGTGTTCTCCGAGGCGGTCCTCTGGGGTGACGCGCGACAGAGCCTGATCGCCGGTCACCACAAGCTCATCGTGAACCTCGAGCAGCACACGCAGGAGCTCTTCGACCTGGCCGCCGATCCGGGCGAGCGACGCGACTTGGCGGTGGTCGCACCGGACCGCGTCGAGACCCTCCGCGCCCGGCTCCTGGCCGTGCGCCCACGCACCGCCGCCGGCCGCGAGGCGGAGACCGTCGATCTCGATCCCGACATGCTCGAGCGCCTGAAGGCGCTCGGCTACACCCGCTGAGCCGTCGACGGGCTGGGCGCCGGTTGGACGCGTGACGGTCGACGCTTGGGGTGGGTGGTTGCCTGCGGTCGCTGCCCGCGGTCGCTGCCTGCGGTGTGAGCCGCCGATCAGCGGTACAGCTGCTTGATGCTTCCCCAGGTCGGCGGCCGGTCGGGTGGCGACCCCCGATCGGGCACCGACGTCGTGGCGCTCTCCAGGCAATATGCCAGATCGAAGCTGTAGCCGGTCACGGCGGAGACCATGGTCCACCGCGGTGCCGGCGGGGCGTTGTACGGCGCGTCCCAGTACATCTCGCCGCAGCCGGACGTCGCGTCGAGCGGGGTCGAGGCGAAGCCGCAGAACGGCGGGTTCTGTCCCCAGTCCATGGCGACACGCGCACCGATCGATGTCTCGCTCTCGAGAATGAAGGAGTACGGCAGGGTCACCGTGGCCTCGTACACCACCAGCTGGTTGGGCGGATACTCCAGGTAGAGCGTGGCGTCGACGTCGTCCCAGCTGACGTCGAAGTGGTGGTCGGCGACCTGGCCCGGCGGGCAGCGTCCAGAGTAGACATTGAGCTCGAGCCCGGCGGGATCCACCCACGGCGCCAGCCATTCGGCGACGTAGAGGGTCACCGCACCGACCGCGGTCCCGGCGTGGATGCCGGGGACATCGTCGGCGACCTCCGAGCTGAAGCCGGTCGAGGCGTTGATCGACAGCCCGTAGGGCGGCTGGCAGTAGAAGGCGTCCCGGTCGGTGGCCGGTGGCGTCTCGAGATTGGGGGTGATGCAGAGGGAGGGCCCGACCGGGTCCCCGGCGGTGGACAGGAGTGACAGCAGCACGACGATGAGCTCATGCATGACGATGGCCTCCGTGCGGCGAGCGGGATCCGGCCAGAGTCAGGTTTCTGCACGTTTCATGAGCATAGACCGATC
>JASFRE010000135.1:0-9272 GCA_050115055.1 Candidatus Eiseniibacteriota bacterium
GTCCATTCGGGGAATGCGTTGGGGACGCAGCATCCCGAATCGATCGGCGATCGAGAGATCGAGGTACGCAGTGATCCGCCGTGCGGGCCCATCGCAACGGCCGCATGGCACGGGTCGTCCTGGCAGTCTGTCGGACCGCTGACACTGGACCTGCAATTAGGTTGCAATCACCGGCCCGCTGCCGCCGGGATGGCTGGCGATCCGACGTCTGCGACGCTGTCCGGTCGCCCGCCCTTCCCGGAACCTGGACCTTATGCGACAATTGTAGAAGTAGAGACCCGGTCATCCCGACGTCGTCGGTCGCGTGTGGCGGCGCTCGGTCGTGTGTGTCCTGACAGCCAGCCTGACGAGAGAGCCCAGCATGTCCGCATTCGCCCGCGTCGTCGCCGCCCCCCAGCTGTCCCTGTCCACAACCCGATCGCCTCGCCGGAACGCCCGCCACGGACTCGAGGCGGCCGCTCTGCTGCTGCTGCTGCTGATGATGATGATGATGGCGCCGGCCACGCCCGCCCGCGCCGTGATGCCGCTCGAGACCAGCCCCGCCTGGGAGTCGACGCCGCTCGCTCACGTGGCGACCGGTGGTGCCTGGGCCGACGTCGACGGCGACGGCTGGCTCGACATGGTGGTGGCCAACGGCAACGACATCTCGATCCAGCACGTCGTCATCTATCACAACCAGGGCGACGGGACGCTGCCGCTCACTCCATCCTGGTCGTCGGGCGATGCCGACTACCACGGACATCTCGACATTGGGGACATCGACGGCGACGGTCTGCTCGACGTCGCCGTCGCCGTCTACCTCGGGCCCGGCGGCTTCAGCGATCCCGGCCACGCCAAGGTCTACCTGAACGACGGCGCCGGCGCCTTCAGCTCCACCCCCGACTGGCGCTCGGCCGGTGATTTCTACACCTTCTCCTGTGCGCTCGGCGACGGGGACGGGGACGGCGATCTCGACCTCGCCTGCGCGACCGGCGAGTCCTACAACTCGTTTTCCGACCGGCAGAAGATCTTCTGGAACGAGAGCGGGGTGCTCGAGACCTCGCCGTCCTGGCAGTCGGACGAGGTCGGCTACGCGCTCGACGTCACCTGGGACGATGTCGACGCCGACGGCGATCTGGATGTCGCCTTCTGCGGCATCGACGCCCCGAGCCTGCTCTACCTGAACGCGCAGACGACCGGCGGCGGCATCCCCACCACCGCCAGCTGGCAGAACCTCGACCTGCCCCAGAACGGCAACACCGCGGCCTTCGGCGACTGGAACGGCGACGGCTACCCGGAGCTGGCGGTGGCCGACAACGATCAGCTCGGTGGGCCGGGGTTCTTCAAGGTCTACGCCAACACGGCGGGCGTGCTCGGGACGACGCCCACCTGGAACTCGAACACCGGCGGCTACGGGTCGCATGTCTCGTGGGTCGACCTCGACCTCGACGGCGACCGGGACCTCGGGACTGGCCGCTGGTTCGGCATCGCGCGGATCTACGAGAACACGGGCGGCAACCTGACCGGCACGCCGGTCTGGTCCAGCGCCACGAACAGCGTCATCGAGAACATGTTCTGGGGCGACATCGACAACGACGGACTGCAGGCGAACGGCGTCGCCGGCGCCACCGGCGACGGCGCCCGCACCCTGTTCCGGCTCGGTCAGGCGCCGGCGCGATCGATCGACGCGGTGCTCGTCGACGGCGTCCCGCAGCCCACCAGCGCCTACACGTTCCACCTCGCCAACGGCTGGGTGTCGATGGCGACGCCGCCGGCCTCTGGACAGGCGGTGGAGGTGCAGTACACCTACTCGGCCGACCTCGATCTCGGCGTCACCAACTGGGACTCGAACGAGGGCAACTACCTGTTCCTGAACACCTCGACGGTCGGCGTGCCGGACGTCGCGCAGGCGGTCAAGCTCCTGCGCGCGCAACCCAACCCGGTGCGCTACACGACGATGATCCGCTACCGCGGCGCCGGCGTCGACCGCGCCCGCCTGGCGGTCTACGACGTGAGCGGGCGACTGGTGAGCGTGCTGCACGACGGCGGGCTCGCCGCCGGGCTGCGCACCTGGGAGTGGGATGCGCGCGACCAGCAGGGCGCGCGCGTGGCGCGCGGCACCTACTTCGCGCGGCTCGAGGCCGGCGGTGCGGTGCAGGTCCTGAAGCTCGTCGTGTTGTAGGACTGTTGTCGGGGAGCTGGGGCAGTCGGAGCGTGTCGGGCGACCCCCGGAGCCCGGCCTGCGCGACCCGAACGGTGCAAGGGCAGCGGCGCTGGACATGCTGGACGGGCCGGGGAAACCAAGCGCGGCACGCGACGTCGCGGAGGGCACGGATCGCCTCGAGGCGCTCCGTGTCCTGCTCGTCGATTGCCAGACCACGGGCTCGGACCCCGGACGTCACGCGCTGCTCGAGATCGCCTGGGCCGCCGGCAGTGCCGCGGACGGGGAGGCCCTGGCGGCGCGCAGCACGGCGTTCGGCGTCGCCCTGCCCGACGGTCACCGCGTGCCGCCCCGCATTCGCCGCCTGACCGGGTTCGCCGCCGATCGCATCGCCGCCCCCGGTGTCGACACCGGTGCGGATGGTGATGCCGGTGCCGATGGCGTAGCCGGTGCCGATGGCGTAGCCGGTGCCGATGGCGTAACCGGTGCCGAAACCGACGTCACGCATCTCGAGGCGCCGCTGCCCACCGTCGATGGGCGCCGCCTGTGGTCGCTCCTCGCCGAGGAGTGCGCGGCGCTCGATGCGGGCGCCGAGGGTCGCGGCCTCCTGGTCGCGCACTACGCGCGCTTCGAGGAGCGCTTCCTGCGGGCGCTTGCCACGCGGGCTGGCGTCGACCGGAGCGAGGCGGCCGCCTTTCCCTTTCGCACCCTCTGCACCCACGCGATGGCCCGGCGCCTGCTGCCGGAGCTGCCGCGGCACGGCCTGCGCGCCGTCGCTGGCTATCTCGGTCGGACGCTCCCGGAGAGACGCCGCGCCACCGAGCACGTGCGGGCGACCGCGCTCATCTGGCGTCACCTGGTGGAGCGCCTGCGCGAGGTCCACGGGGTCGAGACGCTCGCCGAGCTCGACCGGTTTCTGGCGCGTCCGGCGCCGGCACGGTCCGCGTCCGGGGCGCGGACACGCTGGTCGTTCCCGCTGGCGCGCGCGCGGCGCCTCGGGCTCGGGGAGGGACCCGGGGTCTACCGATTCGTCGCCGCTGATGGCGCCGTGCTCTACGTTGGCAAGGCGACGTCGCTGCGCCGTCGCGTCAACAGCTACTACCGGCGGCGGCGTGGCGACGGCAGGCTGTTCGAGCTGCTGGCGCAGGTCCACGACGTCGACGTCACCGAGACGCCGTCCGGTCTCGAGGCGGCGCTGCTCGAGGTCGAGGAGATCCGGCGGCTCGATCCACCCTACAACCGCGCACTGCGCGGCGGCGAGCGCGACCTCTGGCACTTCGCACGGGACCTGGGCGACGCGGCGCGCGCCCCCGACGTCCGCCATCCCGTGGGCCCCGTGCCCGGGCGCGAGTCGTTCGCGGCGCTGGCGGCGCTTGCCCGGCTGGTGGGGGAGCGGCTCGGGCGGCTCGACGCGGACCGGGGAGGCGTCGTCGCGACGGCGGCGGGTGCCGCCGCCGCCGCGGGTGCGGCGGGCGCCACCGGCTCCGCCAGCCGTGCGTCGGACGCTGACCCCCGGGCGCTCGGCCTGGACCGGCGGCGGCTCGCGCCCGGAGCGCTCGAGAGCGGCGTGTCACGATTCGTCGCGGCACACGACGACACGCTCGCGGCGCACCGGCTCCGGAGCGGTCGCGCGCCGCTGGCGCTGGCGCTCCTGTCGCTCGGCGCGACCCTCCGCCAGCGCGAGCTCGGAGCCGGGCTCCGAGCCGAGTGCGACGCGGACCACGATGCGGAGCTCGGCGCCGACCGCGACACCGGCGGCGGCGAGGACGCCGAGGTGCTGCGCCTCGAGGCGCCGCCCCCGCGTGGCCCCGGCGGGGGCGCGCTGATCGACGCTGGCGCCGTTTGCCGGCATCTCGAGTCGATCGTCACCACCGCATCGCGCCTGCGCCGGCGCGCGCGCTGGCTGGCGTTGCTGGCCGGCGCGACGGTCGTCTGGCGCCGTGAGGATGCGGCCGGTGGCCACGCATGGCAGCGCCACGAGGCCGGCATGGCGCTCGTCGGTCGCGCCGACCACGACCGGCTCCGCGTTCTCTCCACGGAGATCCGCCGCCTGATCGCGCAGGATCGCTGCGTGCAGGTCGAGCTCGCCACCGGTCGCACCATCGATGCGCCGCGTCTCGCGCGGATCATGCGCTGGACCTGAAGTCCGGGTCCCGGAGGCGTCACGGCAGTGGCGTCGGGACCCATCCGCAGGCGCTCGGCCCGGTGTCGCCCCCGGCGGCCGCCGGGCGCCCGGGGGTGTATAATGTCCGCAGAGGATCCCGCCATCAGCGATCCGGCGGGTCCCCGTGCCCTGTCGCCCCCTGACCGAGCCACGCAGTGCCCGCCCGCCGATGCTGCTGGGCGCGCACGGCCGCACGGCCGCACGACCCGGCGGCCCGCGGGCCACGCTATCCCCAGACCCCGAGGGAGCCCGATGATGCGCCTCCATCGCCTCGCCTTGCTGCTCGCCCTGCTCGCCCTGTTTGGCCCGCTCCACGCGCTCACCGCCGTCGCGGCGCCGCAGGCAGCCGCCGTTCCCGGTGCCGGCAACGGGGCCGGTGCCCTGTGGATCGTGGCGCTCGACGCCGGGCAGACGCTCGACGCGGCCCGGCAGACCGGCGCCGAGATCCGTGACGCGCTCCCCGAGGCGCTCGTGGTGACCACTCCCGAGGCCGCTCGCACGCTGGAGGCAGCCGGCTTCCGGGTCAGCGACCCCATCACGCCGACCGCCGGCCGCACGATCTATCTGGTCCGCGAGCTGGGGCCGCGCGGCCTCGCCCCGGCCATCGCGCCCGAGACCCGCGCAGCGATCGCCGCCGCGGACGCCGGGGTCCGGATCCTGTGGGCGACGGGGCCCAGCCTGGTGCTCGAGAGCGACCGGCCGCTGCCGGACGCCGCGCCGTTCCACCGCCTGTCCCGCAAGGAGCTGCGCGCGACGCCGATCGGCGACCCGCGGTTCGCGCCACCGGCGCACGTCGGGCGCGGCGCCACCACCACGACCTTCCCGGCGGTGGTCGGCGACATGGTGGCGCAGGTATCGTCGCAGGCCTACATCGACTGGATCGGCCGGCTGGCCGGCGACACGGGCGTGATCGTCGGCGGCAACCCGCATGTCTTCACGACGCGCTACACGAAGAGCGCCCAGTGCGACCTCGCCGAGCAGTACGTCCACGAGCGGTTCGAGGCCATGGGCTATACCGATGTCGCCTACGATCCCTTCATCGTCCAGGGCTACGAGGCGCGCAACGTGATCGCCACCAAGCCCGGTACGGAGACCCCCGAGCAGATCTACATCCTGTGCGGGCACCTCGACTCGGTGTCGCCGGATCCCTGGAACGCGGCACCCGGCGCCAACGACAATGGCAGCGGCACCGCCGCGGTGCTGCACGCCGCCGACGTCCTCAAGGACTACACGTTCCGCTCGACCATCAAGTTCGTCGCCTTCACCGGCGAGGAGCAGGGGCTGTACGGCTCGGAGCACTACGCGGCGCAGGCGGCGGCGGCCGGCGATCAGATCATGGGCGTGGTCAACTGCGACATGGTGGCCTGGTGGGACCAGCAGTACCAGATCGACATCGAGGGCGGCCTGGACTGGGAATGGCTGATGCTGATCATGGACGACGCCTGTGCGGAGTACACCGGCCTCGCCACCAATCTGACCTACTTCAGCTGGGGCTCCGATCACGTGCCGTTCCAGCAGAACGGCTTCGCGGCCTTTCTCGCCATCGAGACCGAGTACTCCGCCTACCCGTGCTACCACCAGACCTGCGACCTGACCGATCTCAACGACCCGGGGATGGGCGCCGACGTGACGCGCGCCAGCCTGGCGACGATCGCCTACCTGGCCGAGCCGGTCGTGACGACGGCGGTCGCGGCCGTCACGACGTCACCAGTGACGCTCCGTCTCGATCGCAATCGCCCCAACCCGTTCAATCCGTTCACGACCATGAGCTTCAACCTGCCGTCGGCACGCCACGCCGAGCTGGCGATCTACGACACCGCCGGGCGCCTGGTCACGACGCTGGTGCGGGGCGAGCTCGATGCCGGCGAGCACACGGCGAGCTGGGACGGACGGGCGATGGACGGCACGGCGGTGGCGTCGGGCGTCTACTTCTACGAGCTGTCGGCCGGCGACGCGTCGGTGACCCGCAAGATGACCCTGGCGCGCTGAGCCAGCGCCCGCTCGAGCACGAGCGTCGTCCGGGCTTCGAGCACGCGAGGGCGGTGACCCGCGGAACGCGTGGCTCGTGCCGGGCGCGCCCGCGCAACTCGCCCGGGAGGACGCTCGTGCTCATCCCGGGCGCCACGGGGACTGAAGAGGACGACCGGGTCACTTGCCTCTGATTACCTGCCGCCCTCCTCGAGCAGGCGCAGGCACTCGGCGATCGCCGCGTCGAGCTGCTGGTCCTCGCCGCGCACGTTCTCCTCGGGCACCTCGGGGACGACGATGTCCGGCTCGACCGGGTCGTTCTCGAGGCTGGTGCCGTCCATGCGGTACCAGCCGGTCGAGGGGATGCGGAAGGCGGCGCCGTCGATGAGCTCGACGTCGTGGGTGCCGATGACCGCGCCGAAGGTCGGCACCCCGATCACCGTGCCGAGCCCGAGCTCCTTGAAGCCCCACGGGAAGATCTCGCCGTCGCTGTAGCAGCGCTCGTTGATGAGGAGCACGGTCGGTCCGTCGAAGCGGCGGAGCGCGTTGTAGGTGATGCGTCCGTCCCGCGTCGTGCTGTAGCAGTAGGACTTGCGGCTCAGGAAGGTCAGGATCCGGTCGTGGATCAGACCGCCCGAGTTGCCGCGAATGTCGAGCACCAGGCCCCTGCGACCGTGCGCCCAGGCGAAGAGGTCGGCCACGAAGGCGTCCCAGTCGTCGTCGCCCATCGCCGGCACGTGGACGTAGCCCAGCCGGTCGCCGGAGATCTCGTCGACGCGCCGCCGGTTCTCGTCGACCCACTGCTTGTAGGCGAGCCGCTGGACGGCGCGCCACTTCGCCGGTTCGACGGTGATCGTGCGGCGATCGCTGCCGCTCGCATCGGCGGCGACCAGGAGGTCGACCTCCTTGCCGGCCTTGTGGTCGAGCATCGGGTAGTAGTTGGCGCCGGGATCGATCGCCTCGCCATCGATGGCCAGGATGACGTCGCCGGGCGTGACGCGTCGCCCCTCGCGATCGAGCGGTCCGCGGTGCAGCACCTCGGCGACACGGACGCCGGGGCCCGAGTAGGTGTCGTCGGGGGTGAATCCGAGGAGACCGGTCTCGTCGCCATCCTTGCCCCGCGGACCGTAGATCCCGAGGTGGCTGGCGTTCAGCTCGCCGAGCATGCGGCGCACGACGTCGTTGAAGTCCTCGGTCGTCACCGCCTCGGCCGCCAGCGGCTCGTACTTGGCCCGCATCGCCGGCCAGTCGACGCCGTGGAAGTCGCCGTCGTAGAAGCCGTCGTTCAGGAGCCGCCAGGCCTCGCCGAGCTTCTGCAGACGCCGCTGGCGCCGGTCGACGGTGAACTCGACCGAGAAGTCGAGCTGCTCGGGGTGGGCATCCGCCTCGTTGTCGATCTGGTAGAGGCGGCCGCCGCTCACGTAGCGGACCGACTCGCTGTCCTCGCTCCAGCCGAGGCGGCTGGGGTCGGCGCCGCCGTGGGTCATGCGGCGTAGCTTCGAGCCGTCCCAGTCGACCGTCCAGAGCTCCATCTCCTCGACCGCGTCGGTGCGCAGGGCGTAGTGCTTGCCGTCCGGGCTCTGGGCGTAGTCCCAGTAGTAGCCGCGCACCGTCGCCACGGTCCGGATGCGGTCGGGGACGTCTTCCCAGTCGATGCGGACGGTCGGCGGCGTGTCGTCGTCGTCGCCATCGTCGTTGCCGTCATCGCTCCGGTCGCGGTCGCGGTGATCGCCGTCGCCGTCATTCTCGCCGTCGTCGTCGTCGTCCGCGTCCTCCTCCTCGCGCTGGCGCTCGGCCTCGGTCTTGTCGGCCTCGTCGCGCGTCAGCCACAGGTACTTGAGGCTGTAGAAGCCGTCGTCGGTGCGACTCGCCCAGCTCAGGCGCTTGCCGTCCCCGGTCCACAGCGGATGGAAGTCGTCGTTCGGATGGTTCGAGACGTTGACCGACGCCTCGCTCTCGCGATCGAAGATGAAGATGTCCTCGGCATGGCCGAGTGTCGTGATGCTGTAGGCGATGTAGCGCGAGTCGGGCGACCAGTCGGTATGCAGGACCTCCGGCACGTCGGCGAGCTGGCGCTGATCGCTGCCGTCCGAGGCCATCGTCCACAGGTAGCCGATGCCGCGCCGGTAGAGGATCGTCTCGCCATCCGGGCTGACCTGGGGCCTCATCTCGGTCTCGGGGGACTCGGTGAGGCGCACCGCCTCGCGGTAGCGGCTCCGGGCGAGCATCGGCTCGTCGGGGTCGGTACTGCGCATGAGAAAGATGTCGTCGTTGCCGTGCCGGTCGCTGGCGAAGACCAGCGTGTCTTCATCGAGCCAGTCGAGGTCCTTCTCGCGGGCGTCGGTCTCGGTGAGGCGCATCGGGTCCCGGAGCTCGCCCTCCTTCAGGCGGGCCGCGTAGAGTTCGCCCTCGACCACGAATGCCACCTGCTTCTCGCCCGGAGCGAAGGCGTACTCGGTGGCGCCCTTCGAGAGGATGCTGCGCTCGACCGCGTTCTCCTTGAAGTCGCCGGGGCAGTCGATCGTCACGGCGTGTGGTGTGCCGCCTGCCGTCGACACGGTCCATAGCTTGCCCGACGACTCGTAGGTGGCAAGTCGACCATCGGCGCTCACGTCGAGGAAACTCAGACCGTCGTCGGTGAGGTGCGTGAGCTGGATCGGCTCGCCGGCGGCGCGCACGCCGTCATCATCGATCTCGAGCTCGAGACGGTAGAGGTTGCTGACGCCGTCCTCGCGCTCGCTCTGGAAGTAGAGTGCCGTACCATCCGGGCTCCACTGCGGCCGGTCGTCGTCGCCGGACCAAGCGGTGAGGCGGTGGCTCTCCCCGCCGCCGGTGGCGCGCACCCAGAGATCGCGACTGGCCGGGCCGCGATAGTGCTTGCGCCACCACGGCGTCCCGCCACGGACGTAGGCCAGCCAGCGGCCGTCGGGGCTCGGCGCGGCGCTCGCCGAGCGATCGCCGAACACGCGCACAGGCCGGCCGCCGGCGCGCGGCACGGCG
>JASFRE010000136.1:0-9256 GCA_050115055.1 Candidatus Eiseniibacteriota bacterium
CATCCACGCCATCCTGTTCTGGGGCGTGCTCGCGGCACTGCTCGGCTTCCTCGGGCAGACGACCGGCCTCTACAAGGCGCTGACGGTGATCGCCGGCGCCCGCGAGATCTCGCCGGTGATGGTGGCACAGGGCTTCGCCGAGTCGCTGACGACGACGCTGTTCGGCATGGTGCTGCTGGTGCTGTCGGCGGTGGCCTGGTTCGGGCTGCATGCCGCCTACCGGCGGGTCGCCGGTCGCGCAGCGCTGCACGCTGTGTCCGGCTGACCGCATTCGCTGGCGCAACCAGTTTGCCGGCGCGATGAGATCAGTCGGCAGCGTGGCGTTCGCGGGGTGCGTGGACCAGCAGCAAGTGGGTTGGGCAGATGGCGTGGTGGCTTTGAGGTCTCTCCCGGCACCGGTGGCGCGGCGGAGGGAGCGACCCGGCTCCCCAGAATGCGCACTTGTGGTACCCTCCCGCGAATCGTGTCCGAGGCCGACCTCAATGGCTTGCGGCAGTACGGGATACGGATCTCCCCCCGACCGTGCCGTGTGACCAGTCGAGCCGCGGAGTGCCTTTGGGACGCCACCGCTGCGCCGAGTGTGCGATCCTACCCGGCGGCGCGCCGGCTGCCCTGCCCCCGGCTCCATCGTAGCGAGGGACCATGGACGACCGCCCGACGACGCCCGCCACCGGACGGCGCGGCATTCCCACGCCCGGCACCGACCTCCCGGTCACCGATGCCACCCTCGCCGGCCATCCACCGCCGTACATCAGCCCCGACGTCACCGTGCCTGAGATCACAGTGCGCGCCGTCATCCTCGGGCTTCTCCTGTCGATCATCATGGGGGCGGCCAACACCTACCTGGGGCTGCGGGTCGGCATGACGGTGTCGGCCTCGATCCCGGCCGCGGTCATCTCGATGGGGATCCTGCGCGGCATCCTGAAGCGCGGCTCGATCCTCGAGAACAACATCGTCCAGACCATGGCATCGACCGGCGAGTCGCTCGCCGCCGGTGCGATCTTCACGGTGCCGGCCATTCTCATGGTGGGGGCGTGGCAGGAGTTTCGCTTCTGGCCGACGACGCTCATCGTCATGCTCGGCGGACTGCTCGGTGTCGTCTTCATGGTACCGATGCGGCGCGCCCTGATCGTCAACCGACCCGACCTGCGCTACCCGGAGGGCATCGCCTGCAGCGAGGTGCTGGTGGTCGGCGAGGAGGGCGGTCAGGGCATGCGCTCGGTCGCCAGCGGCATCGGGATCGGTGCGCTGTTCGGGCTCCTGCTGCGCGGCGTGCAGGTCATCCTGTCGACGGTCGAGGGAGCGATCGCGGCCGGGCGCTCGGTCCTCTACTTCGGCGCCGACATGTCGGCGGCGCTGGTCGGTGTCGGCTACATCGTCGGCCTCGAGATCGCGGTCCTGATCACGATCGGCGGCGCCATCGGCTGGCTGGTGGCGATGCCGCTGCTCGGCGGCGCCGGCGGCGGGCGCGAGCCGCTCGACCTGGCCTGGGAGATCTGGGACACGAAGATCCGCTACATCGGCGTCGGCACGATGCTGGTCGGCGGCGTGCACTCGATCCTCAGCGTGCGCCGCGGTCTGGTCGAGGGGCTCGCGGCGCTCGGACGCTCGCGGCGTGCCGCCAACGGCGCGGGGCGCGGCGACGCCGGCGCCGCAGGAGGTGCCGGCGGTGCCGGCGCCGCAGGAGGTGCCGGCGGTGCCGCCGCTGCCGGCGGCGACAGCCGTCCGCGCACCGACCAGGACCTGCCGTTGCCGGCGCTCGGGCTCATCTTCATCGTCACCGTGCTCGGCACCTTCGGCCTCTACGAGTTCCTGACCCGCGGGCTCGAGATCTCGGTGGCGGCGACGGTGGCGATGATCCTGACCGCGTTCCTGTTCGTCGCGGTCGCCACCTACATCGCCGGGCTCGTCGGCTCGTCGAACTCGCCGGTGTCGGGGATGACGATCTGCGCGCTCCTCATCACCGCCGGCGTGCTGCTGGCGCTCGGCATTGCCGCCGAGCTGGCGATCGTCGCCACCCTCGGGGTCGCCGGCGTCGTCTGCTGCGCGGCCTGCACCTCCGGCGACATCGCGCAGGACCTGAAGACCGGGCTCCTGGTCGGCGCCACGCCGCGCCGCCAGCAGTCGATGGAGCTCCTGGCGACCGTCGTCACCGCCTTCTTCTTCGCGCCGATCCTGACCCTGCTCCATCACGCCTACGGGATCGGCACCGGCGAGCCCGGCTCGCTGGCGGCGCCGCAGGCCGGGCTCTTCGCGAGCCTCACGCAGGGGCTCTTCGGGCGCGGCGAGATCGCCTGGGAGATGGTGCAGGTCGGCATCGGGGTCGGCATCGCGCTCCTGGTGCTGGACCGGATCCTCGCCGTGCAGGGCGTGCGCTTCCGCCTCCACATCATGCCGATCGCGGTCGGCATCTACCTGCCGTTCTCGCTCGACGTGCCGATCCTGGCCGGCGGGCTGGTGAGGTTCTTCACCGGGCGGCGCGGCGGCGGCGCGCGCAGCGCCGCACGCGACCAGGGCGTGCTGTTCGGCTCGGGGCTCATCGCCGGCGAGGCGCTCATGAACATCGTCCTGGCCATCGTCATCGCCGCCGGGGTCGGGCTGCCGTTCGTCGTCCCCGACGTGCTCGGGCTGCGCACCGTCATCGACACGGGCTGGGCGTCGATCCTGCTGGCGGCGGGGCTGGTGCTGCTCTACGTGCGCATGGCGCGGCTGCGCGGTTGACGGCCAGGGGGCGGCTCAGCTGTCCGCGCTTTCCTCGCCTTCTCCCTCGACCTCATTGCCCGCCGGTGCATCGCCCCGGAGCAGCGACGCGATGTCGTCCATGATGTCGTCGGTCGTGGCGCGCACCAGCGCCAGGATGGCGCCGTGCTGCACGATCAGGAAGGAGCGGTCTTCGAAGGTGATCTCGATCGCATCCTGACGCATGAAGAAGGCGAAGTCACCGGGGCGCGCCTGCAGCGGCAGGAAGCGCACCGCCTCGCGGCGCCCCGTCCACGGTTCCCCCTCGGCGAACTCGGGGTTCGGCATGAGATGGCCGGGGCCGACCTTGACGACACGGCCGGTGCGCACGCGGTCGCGCTCGGTCACCGTCACCGGGAGGTAGAGCCCCGCGCGCGTCTGCTGCTCGCCGTCCTGGGGCTCGATCAGGACACGATCGCCGATCAGGATGAGCTCGCCCATGGTGTGGATCATGATAGGCGGCGGGCACGGCGCGCGCAATCGGCTGTCGTCCTGGGGGCGCGATCGGGTGTCGTCTCGGGACGCCGGCCCGGGCCGCCCGGGGTCACGCGCCGGCTGCATCCGGCAGGGTCGCCGGTGTCGCCGGTGTCGCCGGTGTCCGGGCTGTCGGACCCGGACCCAGGTAGCGCAGGACGACCACGGTGATGTCGTCCGCCTGCTCGGCGCCGGCCGCGAACTCGCTGACGGCGCCGACGATGCGGTCCCGGATCGTCGCCGCCGGCAGTCCGCCGAGGCCCTGGCCGAGCAGCGCCTCGAGGCGCTCCTCCTCGAAGTACGCGTCATCGCCGGCCCGCCTCGCCTCCACCACGCCGTCGGTGTAGAGGACGAGTACGTCGCCCGGCTCGAGGGTGGTGCCGCCGGCCTCGTACTCCGCCTCGGGGAAGGCGCCGAGCAGGAGGCCGCCGTCGGCCAGGCGCTCGAGGCGGCCGCCGGCCCGCACCAGGATCGGCGGGTTGTGGCCGGCGTTCACGTAGGTGAGGCGTGCCGTGTGCGGCTCGACGACACCGAGGAAGAAGGTGATGAAGCGCCCCGGCTCGGTGCTGGAGGAGATCAGCTGGTTGAGCTCGTGCATCACCTGATCGATCGGCGCCGGGCGTCGCGCGTGGGCGCGCACCGACGCCTGCAGGTTCGACATGAGCAGCGCCGCCGGCACCCCCTTGCCGGCCACGTCGGAGATCGTCACCGCCAGGCGGCCGTCACCCCAGGCGAGGACGTCGTAGCCGTCGCCGCCGACCTCGCGGCTCGGCTCCGAGATGCCGGCCACCTCGAGGCCGGCGATGTCCGGCAGGCCGGACGGCAGCATGCGCTGCTGGATCTCGTGCGCGACATGGAGCTCGCTCAGGAGACGTTGCTGCTCGACGATCAATCGCCGGCGTTCGGCGAGACCCTCGGCCATGGCGTTGAACGCGCGCCCGAGCTCGCCGAGCTCATCACCGCGCTCGATCTCCAGGCGATGGTCGAGGTCGTCCTGGGCGAGCCGCCGCGTGCCGCGCGTCAGCCGGATGACCGCCCGGTGGATGTTGCGCGCGATCGTGCCGCCGGTCGCGATGGCGATCAGCTCGACGAGCAGGAACAGCGCGGCGATGACGACGAGAACGATGACGATCGCCCGGTTGAATGGATTGCGCACCGTGTCGGTGATGGTAGCGAGGAGCTGACTCCAGTCGGTGCGAACGATGAGCAGCCCGCCGGCGGGATGCAGGCGCTCGGTCGCAGCCAGCCGGAAGGCGGGGAGGGCCTGTACGCCGAGGTAGAAGCCGCCGTGCTCCGTGCGTGCGTATCCGCTGGTGCTGAAGCGGAGCTCGTTGGGATCGCTGACGACATCGATGGTGATGTCGCCGCTCTGCAGGCTGTAGCTGAGCGAGTCGGTGAAGACGCAGGAGAACTGGACGTCGGTCAGCGCTGCCACGGCGTCGAGAGCGGTGCGATCGACCTGCCGGCAGACCTGGACGACGCACCGGTCGACGTCGGTCTCGTGGAGCACGCCGAGCGTCGCGTAGAGCAGCGAGTCGACCAGGACGAAGCCGTCGTACGGGCACGGGGGCAGGAGGTCGGTGAGCCGCCGGGCGGCGGCCGGCGCCAGCGCCGCCGGTGCGGCAGCGGCCCGGCTCCGGGTCGAGTCGGCGCGTTCCTCGACCCCTGCCAGCACGAAGACTCCGGACGGCGGCGCCATCGGCGTGCGCGGTGCCAGCACCGTCATGGCCCGTGACATGGCGCGTTCGGCCGGTGTGCCGTCCTCGGCGACGTCACCCTCCACCAGGTCGCTGGTGAGTGCCGTGCCCTGCCGGGCGCCGCTGGCGGCGGCCGCCGACGCGCGCTCGGCGGCGGTGGGCGGTTGCAGGCTGCGCGTGCCGAGCTCCTCGCTGAGGTGGCGCGTCACCAGCGCGTCCAGGCGTTCCTGCCGGTCGTCGGCCGTCGAGTGCAGGATCGCGGCAAGCTCCGGATCCTCGACGATGCGGCTGGCCACCCACTGGAGGCGCGCGTCGGGCACGGTGAGACGTGCGAGCAGCGTCGAGCGGTAGCTGCCGATCGTCGCCAGTGCCAGGATGACCAGGAACACCGCCACCAGGAGCAGCGGCCCGGCGATCAGCGCGTAGGAGACGACGAGTCGCGCCCGGAGCTTGAGGAGGTCGAAGAGTCTCCCCGGCAGGCGCACGGCGAGCTTGATGAGCAGCACGAGGGCGTACGACACCGCGCACGCCATGCCGAGCCGCACGACGCCGGCGGCCAGCAGCGGCAGGGCCGGGAGCGCGCCGGAGATCGCGGCGGCGTGGTACCAGAGGACGAGGAGACTGGCTCCGAAGGTGGCGGTGAGCAGCGCGGGCCCCGTGTCACGCCGGAGCCAGGGCGTGCGGGCGGTGAGCGGCAGCAGCAGGAGCGCCGGCGGGACGGGCGAGGCCTGGCCCAGACTGGCGATCGCCGCCAGAAGCGCGCCGCCGCCGATCGCGAGCCAGCCGCCCCGGCTCGCCCGTTCCACCGCGAGGCTGACGATCATCGCGGCGGCGGTCCACAGGCAGGCGGCGAGGAGCGCCACGAGCAGTCCGGCGAGCAGGCCGTCGCCGGTGCCGAGCGCCACCAGGAGACGGGCGATCACGCCGCTCGCGAGCGTCGCCAGGGCGAGGGAGGCGAGGCGCTGGCGCAGCGTCCGTCCGGCCAGACCGTGGGTCCGACCGGCATAGAGAAACGTCGCGACGGCGACGGCCAGTGCGAGCAGAGAGAGCACCATGGACCTTGCGGGGTCGATGTAAGATGTTCCGGACGGCGCAGTATAGCACCGAGCGCGCGCCGCGGTGAGCCGTCGGGAGGGACGGGAACACGTGCCGCACGGAGACGACGAGCGAGTCCCGGAGGGAGCACCGGAGCGGGCGCAGGCACGGGCGCAGGCACGGGCGCAGGGGCCGGATCGCCCGTCCCCGGCGCGTGCCTCCCCGCAGCGTCGCGCGCGGCTCACCACGACCGGCGAGGCGCTGGAGGAGGGCGGGCGGCGCCTCGCGCGCGCCGGGATCGACGACCCGGATCTCGAGGCCAGGCTGCTGCTCGGTCACGTCCTCCGCCAGCCACATCTCGCGGTCGGGCTGGCACGCGGGCGGGCGCTCGACCCCTCCGCGGTCGTGGCCTTCCTCGACCTCGTCCACGAACGGTGCCAGCGGCGTCCCCTCCAGCATCTGATGGGTGATGTCGATTTCTACGGGTACACGTTTCGCATCGGTCCCGGAGTCCTGGTACCACGGCCCGAGACCGAGTCGGTGGTCGAGGTCGCACTGCGCCGGCTCGGTGGCCCACGCGGCGCACGTGTGGCCGACGTCGGTTGCGGGAGCGGTGTGATCGCCGTGACGCTGGCCGCGGAGCGTCCGGGCGTCGTGGTCCTCGGTACCGACACGTCCCGCCATGCCGTGCACCTGACCCGGCTCAATGCCTGTGCCCTCGGTGTCGGCAAGCGGATCCACGTCTGCGTCGCCGATCTCCTCTCCCCCTGCTCGCTCGCCGCGCCCTTCGATCTGGTGGTCTCGAATCCTCCCTACGTGCCGACCGCGACCATCGACGACCTGGCTCCCGAGGTGCGCGATCACGACCCGCGAGTGGCGCTCGACGGTGGCGACGACGGGCTCGACGTCGTGCGCCGGCTGCTCGGGACGGCTCGCGCGCATCTCGTGCCGGGTGGCTGGCTGGTCATCGAGCTCGGGTATGACCAGGGCGCGCGGGCCATGCGGCTGGCCGCGGCCGCCGGCTGGCGCGAGGTGGCGGTGCGGCCGGACCTGGCCGGTCGCGACCGCGTGCTCGAGGCGCGTTGCCCCTGAGCTACTGCCGGCGCCGCGCCGCGCGGGGCGCATCGCTCCCCGCATGCCGCATGACCTGCGCCGTCCGAGATCAGCGCTCCTCGGCCCGACCGTCCAGCGCCCAGCGGAGGTTGCCGCGCGCGCGGGCGAAGTCGGGTGCGAGGGCGAGGGCGCGCTCACAGGCGGCGATGGCGGCATCCCAGTCGCCGAGGCGGTTGTAGGCGGAGCAGAGGTTGTTGTAGGCGAGCGGATCGTCCGGCCGCAGCACCAGCGCATGATGACAGGCGTCGATGGAGTCGCGATAGCGACCGTCGCGGTAGTAGGCGACGCTGAGCTCGATCCAGCCGTCAGCGCTCGGTGCCGTGCGGACGCGCGCCTCGAGCGCCGTGACCGGCGGTGGCCCGCCGGTCGGGCCGGGACCGGCGCCGCCGTCCTCATCGCCGGCCGCCTTGGGCGCGCCGGCCGCACGGGGCGCGCCGGCCGCGCCCGCCCCGTCGGCGCTGTCCGCCGGAACGGCGCCGCCACCCACCAGATCACGCTCCAGCGCCGCCTCGAGCTCGCGGAGCCGCGTGTGCCCCGGGCTGATCCGTAGCCCGTCCTCGACCAGCCGCTGGGCCTCGACCAGCCGGTAGCGGTCGCAGAGCCAGCGCGCGTAGTAGACGTACGACTCGGGATTGTCTGGCGCCAGCTCGAGGGCGCTCTTGAAGTACCGCTCGGCCTCGCCCGGATCCCCCATCGCGTTCAGGACGATCGCCATGTTGATGTGGAGGTAGGAGTACCGGGGCGACAGCTCCATGGCGCGTCTGTAGAGCTCGAGGGCCTCCTCGTAGTGGCCCTGGCGCATGCGCGCCAGACCGTAATTCATGAGCCCGCGCGCGTTATCCGGGCTCTTGATGGTGACGTCGCGCCAGAGGCTCTCGCCGGAGCTCCAGACCTGGTTGCGCTGGCGGACGCCGAGCGCATGGGCGGCGAGCACGGCGACGATCGCCAGCGCCAGCGCCGTGCGCGCGGCCGTGCTTCGCCGAAGTGCCGGCACGGCGCCGACGACCAGCAGCCCCGACGTCCAGCCGACGGCCAGCGCGAGTCCGACGTACGGGAAGAACGTGCGGTGGTCGTTGGCGATCTGGTGGAGCGGCACCAGCGACGAGGTCGGCGCCAGCGCCACGAAGAACCACAGGATGCCGAAGCCGATGGGGCGCATCCTCTGCCGGACGGCGGTGACGAGCGCGATGACGACGAGGACGACCACCGTGCCGATGCCGACGAGCACCCGGGGATCGCCGGGATCGGTGATCAACCGGATGCCGGGATCGGCGTTCAGCTCGAGCGGCAGCGCGAAGTTCCGCAGGTAGTGCGTCACCACGTAGCTCTGCGTGAGCAGGTAATCGAGCCGCGACACCGTCGCGTTCGACGAGACGGTGCTCGCTGGCGTCAGGAGGAGCTGGTTGGTCAGGAATACCAGTGCGCCGACCACCGCGGCCGGCACCGTCGCGCGGATGGCACGCGCCAGGCGGTGCCCGACGCCGGCGTCAACGGTTGCCACGCCGCTGTCGCCGACGAGACCGCCGAAGAGGAGCTCTTGCAGGAACAGGAGCGGCACGACCATGAGTCCGGTCTGCTTGGTCTCGATGGCCATCAGCATGGTGAGGAGGTAGAGATGCCAGCGGCGCCCGATCCGCGTCCGCTGGATCAGCAGGGTCGCGACCACCAGGAGTGTCGAGAAGGAGTCGGAGCGCGAGATGATGTAGTTGATGGTCTCGGCGTTGGCGGTGTGATAGCCGTAGAAGGCGACCGAGAGCAGCGCGATCCACGGCACCAGCGGGTGGTCGAGGCTGCGCGCCATGAGCCGCCGGAAGTAGACCACCATCAGCCCGAGCTGCAGGACGTAGGCCGCGAAGATGTGCAGGTGGAAGACGAACGGGTCGAGGCCGCCGCCGAGATGATAGTCGATCGCGTTCAGCGTCGTCACCAGGGGCCGGTAGGACTGGTTCGTGGGCAGCGAGCTGAACGTCGCTGCGTCCGTGAAGAAACGCGGCAGGTAGCGGAGATCACGGATCGCTGCGTTGGAGACGATCGTGTGGTGGTCGTCGAAGTAGAAGCCGTTGTGGAAGTGATTGGCGTAGGCGAGCACCAGACCGGCAAGCAGGACGAGGGCCGTCGGCACCAAGAGGTGACTCGCGGGCGCCGTCCGGGACGGGGCGCCCGCTCCGGTGGCTCTGTCGAGGGTCGTCGGCATCGCG
>JASFRE010000137.1:0-9255 GCA_050115055.1 Candidatus Eiseniibacteriota bacterium
TCTCGTCAACGTGCTGGTCGGCGTCTGGGTGCATCTCCTCCTCCGCGCGCATGGGAGTCGGCGGCCGCGCGTCCTCTACCTCTCCAATGTCATGTGCACCCCGGTGGCGAGCCGGCTCGACCGCGATCTGTTCCTGTACGACTGCAACGACGATCCGCTCGGCTTCCGCACGACGCCGGGCTGGGTGGCGCCCTACCTCGACCAGACGCTGGCCGTGGCCGACGTTGTGGTATCGTGCTCGCGTTCGCTGGCCCGCCGCCTGCGTGCCCGCCGGGACCGCGAGGTGCACGTGATCGGCAACGGGGTCGAGTACGAGCACTTCGCCGCCCCGATCGAGGCCGCGCGCCTGCTGCCGGCGCTTCGCGACACCGTGGCGCCGCGCATCGGCTATGCGGGGGCCATCTCCAACTGGTTCGACTTCGACCTGGTCGAGCGGGTGGCGCTGGCCCACCCGGAGCGGCCGGTGGTGCTGATGGGTCCGGTGGCGCCCGACGTCGACGCGCGGGCCCATGACCTGATGGAGCGCTGCCCGAACGTGCTCCTCACGGGGGCGGTGCCGTACGAGGACCTGGCTGTCCAGGTGGCGTCGCTGACGGTGGCGATGATCCCCTTCCGGCCGGGGGGCGAGACCGAGGTCCTCAACCCGAACAAGCTCTACGAGTACCTGGCGGCCGGGTGCACGGTGGTGTCGAGACGCTACTCGGAGGACGTGATCGCGTTCGAGCACGTGATCCGCCTGGCGGACGACGACGCGGCCTTCGTGGCGGCGGTGACGGAGGCGCTCGAGCACCCGTTCGACGGGCGGGCGCTGCGCGCGGTGGCGCGCACGCACAGCTGGGACGCGCGCGCCGCGGCGATGGCCACGCTCATCCGGGCGGGCCTCGGCGGTGACGCCGGGCGGCGGGATGCACCGCCGCGGGAGGAACCGGCATGACGCACTCACGAGCGCCCTTCGACCTGGCGGGGCGGTCCTGGTTCTGGCCGCTTCTCATCGTGATCCTCCTGGCTGTCTTCTTCCATCCGGTGCTGCTCGGGGGGCGGGTCTTCTCGTCGCCCGACGCGCAGGCACCGCAGGGTTTCGCGGTCTACGCCAACGCCTGGCGCCAGGAGACCGGCCACTATCCGCTCTGGAACCCGTTCATCTTCTGCGGCATGCCGTCGTACGCCAGCCTCGCCTACAATCCCGACGTCTACTTCCCGGACTGGGTCTTCAAGCCGCTCGGCCACGCCGCACCGCCGATGCTGTGGTTGGTCGTCTACTACATGGTCGGGGCGCTGGCGCTCTACGCATTGCTGCGCGACCGCGGCGCCGACCCGTGGCCGGCGGCGCTCGGTGGACTGGTCTTCGTCCTGTCGCCGAACCTGATCGCGGTCGGCGGGCACGGCCACGGCAGCCAGCTGGTCTGCTCGGCCTGGCTGCCGGTGGTGCTGCTCTTCCTGCACCGCTGGCTGGCGCGCGGCCGGCCGGTCTGGCTGGGGCTGCTGGCACTGGCCCTCGGCTGCCAGCTGCTGCGCGCGCATGTCCAGATCGCCTACTACACCTGGATGGCGGTGGCGCTCTACGTGCTGTTCTACGTGCTCGCCCGGCGCGGCCGCACCGCCGCCGCGCGCCATGGCGGCGGTGGCCGCCAGGCCGCGACCGGGGCGGCCCCCGCGGTGCTCGACCGGCCGTCCTTCGCCACACCGCTCGGGCGCGGGCTCGGCGGCACGGCGCTGGCCCTCGTCCTCGGCCTCGCCCTCGCCGCGGTGCTGCTGCTGCCGGTCATGGGCTACACGCCCCACTCGATCCGTGGCGCCGGCGAGGGTGGTGGCGTCGGCTGGGACTACGCCACCGGCTGGTCGATGAGCTTCCTCGAGCTCGTCACCTTCGTCATCCCCGGGGCGCTCGGCTTCGGCGGCCAGACCTACTGGGGCACCATGCCGTTCACCGACTACCCGAACGCCTACGCGGGGATCCTGCCGCTGTTCTTCATGGGGCTCGGGTTGTGGATGACGCGCGGACGGGGGATGGGCTTCTTCGTGACGCTGGCGGTGCTCGGCGTCATCGTCGCGCTCGGTGACCACACGATCGTCTACCGACTGTTCTACGATTATCTTCCTTACTGGAAGAAGTTCCGCATCCCGGTCATGATCCTCGTCCTGGTGCACCTGGCGATCGCCGCCATGATGGCCCATGGGCTGACGGCACTCGTGCGGCGCGCCGTTGGCGCGCCGCGTCCCGCCGCCGGTGTGGCCGGCCTGGCGACGCTGCTGCGCTGGAAGGCCGTCGCGGGGGTGGCGCTCGTGGTGCTCGTGGTGGCGGCCGCCGGGCCGCTGGGGGAGTGGTACGTGGGCCGCTACGTCTCGAGCCAGCGCGTCGCCGCCTACGTCGGGCGCGGACAGCTCACGGCGGCCCAGGCGCGGCTGCTCGGCGACCGGGCGGCGCAGCGCGCGCACGCCGATACGGTGCGGAGCCTGGCGCTGGTGACGCTGGCGGCGGCCGGCGGCGTGCTGCTGCTGCGCCGCAAGGTGCCGGCGCCGGTCTACCTGGGCGGTGTGACGCTGCTCATCGCCTTCGACCTGGTGCCGATCGATCGGACGATCCTGGAACCGGTCACGCAGCCGCGCGCCGTCCTCGAGCGGGTCACGCAGCCGGATGCGGCGACGCGCTTCCTCGCCGCGCGACATGCCGACGCCTCGTTCCGCATCATGCCGCTCGAGGAGTTCAGCTCGAACCGCTTCGCGACGTTCGGCCTCCCGTCGGTCGGTGGCTATCATGCCGCCAAGCCGGCGGTCTACCAGGAGCTGGCCAGCGCCATCGGCCTCGACGACCGGCGGATCTTCGCCACCGACCACGGCTGGCGGTGGCTCGATGCCCTGGCCGTGCGCTACTTCGTCACGCGTCAGCCACTGCCCGAGAGCGAGCGGCTCCGGCTGGCGCACGCCGAGGACTGGCGGGTGTACGAGAACCCCGGCGCCGCCTCGCGCGCCTACCTGGTCGGGCAGGCGGAGGTCGTGCCGCGATGGGGGCCCGAGACCCTGGCGCGCCTCGTGGAGCCCGGCTTCGATCCGCTGGCGGTGGCGCTCGTCGACGGCGATCCGGGCCCGCTGGCCGGGCCCGGCGTCGGCGGTCAGGTGCGTTTCACCGAGCGCGGGCTGAACCGCCTGGAGCTCGAGGTGGAGAGCGACGGCGCCGCACTGCTGGTGGTCTCCGACACCTGGGATCCGGGTTGGGAGGCGCGGGTCGATGGCGAGCCGCGGCACCTGTGGCGCGCCAACCACGCCTTCCGCGCCGTGCGGGTCGAGGGCGGCCGTCAGAGCGTCGAGCTCACCTATCACGATCCACGCCTGCGGGCGGGGCTTCTGGTGACGCTCGCCGCCGCGCTCGGCATCGTCGCGCTGCTGGCGGCACGGCCGCTGGCGCGCCGCTGGTCGGGACGGCAGGGGGGCGAGGCGTCCGCGGCGTGACGGTCGAGGGGTGACGGTGCGCGACACGCGTCGCGGCGAGCCGGGAGCCGGGAACCGGAGATCAGGAGCCGGAAACCAGGGAGCCAGGGAGAGACGCCTCATGCAGCAGGGGCTGGTCATTGTCCCGACCTACAACGAGCGCGAGAACATCGAGCGCCTGATCCCGGAGATCCTGGCGCTCGAGCCGCCGCTCGACGTGCTGGTGGTCGATGACAACTCGCCCGACGGCACCGGCGAGGTGGCCGCGTCGCTGGCGGCGCGGATCCCGCGCGTGCACCTCATCGAGCGCCCCGGCAAGCTCGGTCTCGGTTCGGCCTACATCGCGGGTTTCCGCTTCGCGCTGGAGCGCGACTACGATCTCGTCTTCGAGATGGACGCCGATTTCTCCCACGATCCGCAGAAGCTTCCGGACTTCGTGGCGGCGATCGCGGACGCCGACCTGATCCTCGGCTCGCGTTACCTCCACGGAGTGACCGTCGTCAACTGGCCGCTGCAGCGGCTGGTTCTGAGCTTCGCCGCCAACGTCTACACGCGGATCATCACCGGCCTGCCGCTGCGCGACGCCACCGGCGGGTTCAAGTGCTTCCGTCGCGAGGTGCTCGAGGCCATCGACCTCGGTGCGGTGCGCTCCGATGGCTATTCGTTCCAGATCGAGATGAGCTTCCGCGCCTACAAGAAGGGATTCCGGCTCAGGGAGATCCCGATCGTCTTCACCGACCGGCGCGTCGGCATCTCGAAGATGTCGCGGCGCATCATCTGGGAGGCAATCTGGATGGTCTGGCGCCTGCGTCTGCTGTCCCTGCTCGGCCGGCTCGACCATGTCGGTGCGCAGGCACAGCGGAATGGCAGCGGGGTGGCGGAGTGACGACGGACTGATGGTGGGTGGATGGTGACTCCGGGATACGACAGTGCGCCGAGCGCGCCGGACCACGGCGCCGAAGGCGCCGCGGCCCCTCACCCGGCGGCGGATGTCGCCGCCCGCGCTCGCGCCGCGGAGGCCGGCCGCGTCGCCGCGCCGTGCCCGGATGACGTCACCATCGTGATCGTCGCCTACGAGACCCCCGCGCACCTGACGCGATGTCTCGATTCGCTGGCGCGCGACCGGCTGCTCGGCCGCCTGCCGGTGTGCGTCATCGACAACTCCTCGAGCGACGCCTGCGCGCGCGTTGCCGGGGCAAGGGACGGGGTCGAGCTGGTGCGCAACCCGCGCAACGTCGGCTACGCGCGGGCGGTCAACCAGGGAATCGCGCGTGCGCGCACACCATTCGTCCTGGTGCTCAATCCGGACATCGAGGTCCGCGCCGGCGCGGTGGCGGCGCTGCGGCGCGCCATGGACGGGCATCCGCGGGCCGGCATCGTCGCCGCCCGGCTCCTCAACCCCGACGGCAGCCTGCAGTACTCCTGCCGACGCTTCTACACGCTGCGCACCATCCTCCTGCGGCGCACGTTCCTGGGGCGCCTGTTCCCTGACCACCGCATTGTGCGCGAGCACCTGATGGCCGACTGGGATCATGCCGACACGCGGGATGTCGACTGGGTGCTCGGTGCCTGCCTGATGGTGCGGCGACGCGCCATCGACGAGGTCGGCGCCATGGACGAGCGCTTCTTCCTCTACTTCGAGGACGTCGACTGGTGCGCCCGCATGCATCACCACGACTGGCAGGTGCTCTACGTGCCGCAGGCGGTGATGATCCACCACCATCGCCGCGACTCGGCGCGCGGTGGTGTCTGGAGCCCGTCGGCCCGCATGCATCTCGAGAGCGTCGTGCGCTTCTACGAGAAGTGGAGCCTGGTGCTCTACGTCCTGAAGCGCAACCGCGCCGCCCTGCGCACCGCGGCCCTGCTGCTCGCCGACCTGGCGGCGGTCAACACCGCCTTCCTGGTCGCCTTCGGCACCCGCAAGCTGCTGGCGCCCTGGTTCGAGAAGCCGCTGTTCGCGGTCGCCGACTACTGGCAGTTCCTGCTGGTGAACACCATCGCCAGCCTGCTGGCGCTGCGTGCCGCGGGGCTCTACCGGGCCGGCCGGCCGGTCGATCCGCTGGCGCTCGCGGTCAAGATCACCTCGTCGCTGGTCATCGCCGGGCTCGCCGTGCTGGTCTCGACCTTCCTCTTCGACCTGCGTGCCTACTCGCGCTTCGTCCTGGTGCTCGATCTGCCGCTGGCGATCGTCGCGGTGACCGCGCTCCGGGTCGGCCTGGCGCGCATGCTGGCCGGCATGGCCGGGCAAGGGCTGGTGGCGCGCCGCGTGCTGCTGCTGGGCGACCGTTCCCTTGCCACGTGGATGGTCGATCGTCTGGCGCGGGCGCCACGCGTGCGCTACGAGATCGTCGGCCTCTACGATCGTGCTTCGGAGCTCCTGGCCGGCTCGCCCGCCGACACGGTCGAGCGCATCCGGCGGCTCTGCCATCGCGAGCGGGTGGGCGAGATCGTGGTGGCCGACGAGGGCGGGGCGCTCGCCGCGCTGGCGCGATCGCTGCAGCCGCTCGCCGGTGAGGGCGTCGGGCTGCGGATGATCGGCGGCTTCTCACGTCACCTGGGTCCCGACGTGGCGGTCGACGGCATGGCCGGGGTACCGGTGCTGGTGCCCGGGGGGGAGCGCGGCGGGCCGGTGGCCAGCGCCCTGAAGCGGGCGATCGACCTGGTGGTGGCGCTGGTGCTGCTCGTGCCGGTCGGTCTGGCGGCGATCTGGATCCGCGCGGTGGCGGCACTCGGCGCCGGCCGGATCGAGGAACGGGGCCGGCCGGCGTTGACCGCGGCCGGCACCGTTGCCTGGCTGCCGGCCTACCGGGCGAGCGGCAGCGCCGCCGGTGCCGAGCCGCTGCTGGTGCTGGCGCGGGAGCTCTGGGATCTCCTGCTCGGGCGCCTGTCGCTGGTCGGCATCCGGCGCTACACCTCGCTGCCCGGCGCGGGTGAGCCGCTCTTCCGGGCGGCGCGCCCGGGGCTCCTGGTGCCGGGCGTGACGCCGGCCGCCAGCGGCACCGCCGCCGACCGGGCCAACCCGTGGACGGAAAAGTGCTTGGCCGCCGACCGGGCATACGTGATAGGCTGGTCGCCCGCGACGGATCTCCGTGTGCTGCTGGATGCCGTGCGGCGTCGACGCCAGGTCTAGGTGACTGCACGTGTCGGGATCGGATGTCCCGTGGAACGCCCTCGGGGCCGGCGGCATGTCGGTCGTCGATGCGTTCGGTGCCGGCGTTCGCCCGACTCACTGGCCCACAAGGAGCATGATCCAACGTGCACCCCGGACCCGCGGTCCCCGCGATTCCCGTCCCGATTCGTCCGTCCCCATCCGTCCCGTCCCTGGCCGTCATCGCCGGCCGCGTGAGACCGGCCGCGGCGCTGGCGCTTGCCCTCACGCTGTCCCTGACGCTCGCCGGTGCGTGGCCTGCCGCGGCACAGAGCGGTGCCGCTGAGGAGGTCTGGTCGACCTTCATCGATGGCACCGTCCATCACCTGAGCATCGGTCTCGGCGAGTCACCCGAGCGGCTGAAGCACGATCCTCTGGCGAGCGACGGCAACGGCATGCTGTGGGCCGCCTCGTCCGGCGGTCTCACCGGCTTTGACAGCGTCGACTCGACCGAGACCCGGCTCTTTCGCAACGACGGTCTGCCCGCGCAGGACGTGAGCTGCGTCGAGATCGACGCGGCCGGCAACCTGTGGGTGGGGACGCGCGCCGACGGTCTCACGGCGCGTGATCCGGCCGGCCGCTGGCTCCGCCGGCCGCTCGATCGCTTCGATCTCGGCTCCGATTCGCTGCGCGTCATCATCGAGGCCGGCGATGCGCTCTGGGCCGGTACGGCATCGAGCGCCGTCAAGCTGCGCTATCCGGACGATCCGGACGTGCCGGGCGAGGGCTCGATCCTCGAGCTGGTCAACCTGGCGTCGTTCCTCGGGACCTCGCCGCTGGTCAACGCCATCGTCGCCATCGGCGACACCACCTGGGTCGGGACGGAGCACGGTGTCGTGCGCCTCGAGCCGGGGCTGCGTCGCCTGGAGAACGAGGGGCTGAGCGGCGCCGAGCTCGAGGTGCGGGCCCTGGCAATGCACGACGCCCACCTGTGGGCGGCGACCGAGGGCGGGGTCTTCCGGCGTGAGGATGGCCGCTGGGTGGCGCGCGGTAATGGCGTCGATCCGACGCGCCCACCGCGCGAGCTGGCGCACTTCGACGGTGATCTGGTGCTCGGGGTGCGGAGCGGCGACTCCGTCTACCGGCTCGACGACGCGTCGCTCACCTGGACGGCGCTGGGCGCCGGCTTCGGAGCCGGCCGACCGATCGCCGGTCTGCGCGAGGTGCGTGGCCGTCTGTGGGCGGCGACCGATCGCGGTCTGTGGGTCCTGGGGACCGACATGACCTGGCGCGCGCTGCCCTCGCCCGATCCGCCGTCCTCGACCTTCATCGGCACCGACTTCGACTACGTCGACGTGGTGGCCATGAACGGTGGCGCTTGGGCCGTGACCCGCAGCCTGGTGACGCGGTTCGACGGTGACGCCTGGAGCGGCTTGCGCCGCGGCGCGGGCGGGATCGAGAACACCGCGATCCGGCGGCTGGCGATCGACGGCGACGGCAACCTGTTCGTGGGCCACTGCTGCTGCGGTACCGGCACGACCTGCCGGGTCGATCAGCTCGATGCCGCGCTCGGCGGCGGAGCGATCGCGCTGCCCGCCTACGACGCCTTCGCGGCGGTGACCGCACCCGACGGGCGCATCTGGTTCGGCAGCGTCGAGACCGACCAGTCGAATGGCGAGGGGCTCTACCGCTACGATCCCGGCACCGGCGAACTCGTCCAGTACACGCGCTCGGGCGGTGGCGGTGCGGTGCCGCTCGATCTCAGCTCGACCTCGATCACCGCGCTTGCCATCGATACCCGTGGCCGGCTGTGGATCGGCCACCAGTCCGAGGGCGTGCAGGTCTGGAGCGATCCCGGCAACCCGGCGTCGAGCCTGCGCAGCCTCGACCAGTTCTCCGACGGCCTGCCGTCCAACCGCACCACGGGGCTGGCCGCCGCGCCGGACGGCGTCTGGGTGGCGACCTCCTCCGGGCTCGGCAAGGTGAACGAGGACCTGCTGGTCGTGCGCACGGTGCTCGGCGATGTGCTGCCGTCCGCCGCGGTCAATGCCGTCGCCGTCGACGGCTGCGGCCGCGTCTGGGTGGCGACCGGCGCGGGCGTGGCGCGGCTCACCGGCACGGGCGAGATCGAGGCGCTCTACGACGACTCGACGACACCGGGTCCAGCCGACGAGCGGGTGAGCGCGATCGCCGTCGATGCCGCGGCGGCGGAGGTCTGGCTGGCGACCCGACTGGGGCTGTCCCGGGTCGCCTACGACGCGAGCTGCCGTGGCGGCAGCGGCATCGAGAGCGTGCGCTGTACCACCCTCTGTCCCTACCCGAACCCGCTCCGCCTCGATCGCGGCCAGCGCCAGGTGGCGCTCACCGGCGCGGCGGCGGGCCTCGGGGTCACGGTCCTCGATGCGCGTGGCAGCGAGGTCTGGTCGGGCATCGCCGCCGCCGACGGGACGGTCTGGGACGGCCGCGACGCCGCCGGCGAGCGGGTGCCGTCGGGCGTCTATCTCATGTCGATCGAGACCGGCGACGGCCGCGAGACCCGACCGCTCGCGGTCATCCGCTGAACCGGCCGGTCCAGCCAGCGCGTCCACGGGGTCCTGGTCCGGTTTCACGAAGCGTCATGGCGAAGAGCACGGTGCGTGTCCTGATCCTCGGTGCCGGCATTGCCGGCCGCCAGTCGGCGGCCGAGATGCGCGCGCATCCCGAGTACGGCTTCCTGCCGGTCGGTTTCGTCGACGACGATC
>JASFRE010000138.1:0-9252 GCA_050115055.1 Candidatus Eiseniibacteriota bacterium
GCGATCTCGCTCGAGAACCACGACTGCGTGTGGATGCCGTTGGTGATGTGCTGGATCGGGATCTCGTGTTCCGGGATGCCGGGCCAGATGCGCTTCCACATGCGACGCGACACCTGACCGTGCAGCTCGCTGACACCGTTGGCGCGTCCGGCGGTGTGGAGCGCCAGCACGGTCATGCAGAAGCCCTCGATCGCGTCCGACGCATCCTGCCGGCCGAGCCCCAGCAGCCGGTCCATGGAGATGCCGACCCGCTCGCAGTAACCGCCGAAGTAGGCGTGCATCAGCTCCGGCGTGAAGACGTCATTGCCGGCCGGGACCGGGGTGTGGGTCGTGAAGACGTTGGAGGCGTGCACGACCTCATGCGCCTCGGCGAAGCTGAGCGAGTACTCGCTCATCAGCTTGGTGATGCGCTCGAGCGACAGGAACGCCGAGTGCCCCTCGTTCATGTGGTAGACCGAGGGCTGCACCCCCATCTCGCGCAGCGCGATGACGCCGCCCATGCCGAGCAGGATCTCCTGCTTGAGCCGCATCTCGTTGTCGCCGCCGTAGAGCTGGCTGGTGATCTCGCGGTCCTCCGGCGTGTTCTCGAGCACGTTGGCGTCGAGCAGGAAGAGCGGCACCCGCCCCACCTGCACGCGCCAGATGCGCGCGTGCAGCGGTCGGCCCGCGAGATCCACCTGGATCATGTACGGGATGCCGTCCGGGCGCAGCTCGAGGGACATCGGCAGGTTGTAGAAGTCGTTCTCCTCGTAGGTCTCCTGCTGCCAGCCGTCGCGGTTCAGGTACTGGCGGAAGTAGCCGACGCGGTAGCAGAGACCGACACCCACCAGCGGCAGTCCGAGGTCGCTCGCCGACTTGAGGTGGTCACCGGAGAGGATGCCGAGGCCCCCGGAGTAGAGGGGGAGGCTCTCGTGAAGGCCGAACTCGGCCGAGAAGTAGGCGATCCGCACGCCCAGTTGCTCGCCGTGCACCTTGTCGTACCAGGTGGTGAAGTTGACGTAGCGCTCGAGCTCGGCGCGCACGCGGTCCATGTGCGCCAGGAAGATGTCGTCGGTGGACAGCTCGCGCATGCGCTCCTGGCCGACCCGCCCCAGGATCAGGATCGGGTTGTGCCGGCAGCGTTCCCACTCCTCGGGATCGATGCGCTGGAAGAGCGACTTGGCATCGGGCGTCCAGGACCACCACAGGTTGCGGCCGATATCGACCAGCGGGCGGAGCCGCTCCGGGATCCGGGGGATGACCGTAAAACGCTGAAGCTTAGGCATTTACGCGCTCCAAGGGTTGCCGGGCCGAGCCATCCGGCCGGACGCGATGGACCTCTGTGGAGATCGGTCCGACGCCGGCCGTTCGTGAGTGATCCGACCCACTGGTGCCCTCACCCCAGTCGGGACGCTTCTCGAGCCCCGGAATCCTAGCAGACCCGCCCTCCCCCCGGGTCGCCAACGCGGATGATCGCAGGAAGCTCTTAGGTGACGCGCAACGTCATGCTATCATTGACGTTCGGGAATGGCATCCACCCCCGGGGAGGCTCCCGACCAGGCTCCCGCCGGCCGGCCCGCGGGACGCGGATCGACCGAACTCGCGGCGCGCCGCGCGCGCCTCCACATCGATCGTACCGGGCTCGGAGGAACACCACGATGCGCAACCACCGGTCTCGCGTGCTCGACCTGCTGATCGGCGTCGCCTGGTTGCTTCCGGCCGGGGCCGCGGCGCAGCCTCCGGCGATCGAGAACGTGCTCGATCTCTCGGGGACCGCCGCCTTCGTCGGCGGCATCACCTACGACCCGACCACCGATCACCTGTTCGTGGCCGATCTGAATGCGAACGCCGTCCTCGAGGTCGAGCGGACCGGCGGGTCGGTGGTGGCGAGCTGGCCGACGCCGGGTGGCACCGGGGCGCCGACCGGCATCACCTACGTGGGCGCCAGCGATCACCTGTTCTTCGTGAGCGAGACCACGAACCAGCTGGTCGAGGTGACGCGCGACGGCGTGCTGGTGGCCGCCTACACCCTCTCCGTGCCGCCGGTGTCGGTGAGTGGCTGCACCTTCAACAGCCTGACCGGGACGCTGTTCGTGGTCGATGACGGCGCCAGCACCATGATCGAGTCGACGCTCGACGGGACCGTCCTCGGGGTCGTCTCGCTGCTCGGATTCGGGATCTTCGACGCCGACGGCATCACCTACAACGCGGTCGACAACACGATGTTCGTGGGGGACGACATCGGCCGTCGCCTGTACGAGATCACTGCCGACGGCAGCCTGCTGCTGAACATCTACGATCTCGGCCCGGTCGGACTCAACACGGGCGGTGTCGAGGGACTCGGCTTCGACCAGGGCGGCGAGCGCCTGTTCCTCGCACACGGAGCCACCCGCCTGGTCTACGAGATCTCCGGCGTCACGGGCGGTGGCACGGTCGCCATCGAGCCGGCCAGCTGGGGGCGGGTCAAGGCGACCTTCGCGCGCTGAGGCCGGTCCGCGTCCCCGGGCCGCGCGGTTCAGCCGCCGTCGTCGCCGTCGTCGCCGTCGTGCCCGGCCTCTGCCGGTCCCTCGTCGCGGACCCGGTCCTTCTCCGCCTCCTCCTCGGCGCGGAGCGCGTCGACCTCCGCCTTCAACGTGTCGCGCAGGCGGTCGGCCTCCTGGAAGTCGCCGCTCCGCAGCGCGGTCTCGATCGCCGGCTCGAGCGCCAGCTGACGCTCGGCGACCTTCGCCCGGAACTCCCGGGAGATCGCGGCGAGCCGCTGCTTCTGCGCGTCACTGAGCGGCGCGATGTCGCCCTGGTCGCGGGACAGGCGCTCCATGGCCAGCTCGTAGGCGGACTTGATCGGGCGTTCTGCGTCGGACATGGCCGGGTCCCTCGCGGTGACGGCCGCCGGTCAACGGCGGGCGCTGGCGGTCATTGCCCCACCCCAACCGGTTGTTGCAGGGCGGTGAGATCGCTCTCGTCGACGAAGCCGTGATGATGCAGGCCGTCGATGACGCCGGCGGCATGCTCGCGCTCGGAGAAGTGCAGATTGGTCCTCGAGGTGTGGCGCAGCGGCTCGAGCTCCGGCGTGTGGTTGGCGACGATCGCGCCCCGGAGCCGGCCGCTCAGCATCTCGTAGTCGTTGCCGGAGCCGCCGCAGACCAGGATCGACTGGTGGGGGATGTCCCACTTGAAGGCCAGGTAGCGGATGGCGCGCCCCTTCGAGGCGCGGTGCGGCAGGAAGTCGAGGAACATCTCGCTGGTCAGGATGGCGTTGAAGCGCAGCTTCTTGGCCACCAGCCGCGCCTCGATCTCTTCCAGGTCGGCCTTGCTCGGGTCGATGTAGTAGCTCAGCTTGAAGGGGCGCTGCGTCTCCTCCTCCTGGAGCTCGAGGCCGTCCGTCCCCTCGAGCTCGGCGGCGATCGCGTCACGTTGCCAGCGGTAGGAGATGTGCGCGGTCCAGCCGCGGTCGGGCTCGGTGTCGTTGCCCATGTAGATCTCGGCGCCGACCGAGGACACGATGAAGTCCGGCGCCGGCACCTCGAGGTCCGACAGGATCTGGCGCGCCGACGCGATGGAGCGTCCGGTGGCGATCCCGAAGGCGAGCTCGCCGCGCTTGTGTTCGAGCAGGGCGCAGAGCTCGGCGAGAGCGTCCGGGTCGCCGGTCAGCGTGTCGTCGATGTCGGTGACCAGGAGGTGGGCGACCGACTGCAGGTGGAGGCCGATCGGTACCTCGTTCAGGTTCAGCACCAGGAACGGGCGGCGCTCGGCCGGCAGCTCGTTCAGGCGCTCGATGTAGCACTTGGTATGCGCCTCCCAGGTGTAGTGGCGGCGGACGCCCTCGATGCCGTTCTGTGAGTATTCCTGCCAGCGCTTCTTGTCGCCGATGATCGACTTCACGGACTCGGCGATCGCCGCGTCGTCCTTCGGGTCGACCAGGATCCCGTGGCGGCACTTCTCGATGATCTCCTGCGGACCGCCGTCGTTGGTGGCCACGACCGGCAGGCCGCTCGCCGCCGCCTCGATCAGCGTCAGGCCGAAGGGCTCGGTGAGCGCCGGATTGACGAAGACTCCGCGCGAGCGTGCCGCGATCCGGTAGAGCTCTGGCACCTCGGTCCTGAAGTCGTGGCGCTTGGGAATCGCCATGCGGCCGTAGAGGTCGTAGATGTCCATGAGCATCAGCAGGGTCGTCAAGACCTCGCGCTCGTTGTCGGGCATCTGGCGCAGATCCTTGCGGATTCCTGCGAAGATTGCGAGGTTGGCCATCTTCCTGAGGTCGCCGTCCGAGCCGTAGGCACGGACGAGCGCCGGGATGTTCTTGCGGTAGTCGGGGCGGCTGAGCGCCAGGATCAGCGGCTTCGAGCGCACCATGTGGAAGCGGTCGAGCTCGTGGTAGAGGGCCTCGCGCGTGCGTCGACTCTGCCGGTCTCGCGGTGCCCGGGTGTAGGGGCGAAAGGTCTGGATGTCGATGCCGGGTGGCAGGACCGCGAACCGGCTCGGTCGGTTCTCGTAGACCGAGTACTGCTCGTCACGCTCCTGGCGCGTGCTGGCGACGACCAGGTCGGCCTGCCGGAGCGTCTCCTCCTCGGCGCGGATGCGAGTCGGCAGGCGGTAGCGCCGTGCCGCGTCCTCCTCGCTCATGCCGTTGTCGAGGAGCCGCGACAGCTTCGAGCGTCCGAGCGAGTGGCCCGTGAAGATGAGCGGGGCTCCGAAGAAACGCGCCAGCTGGGTGGCCACGTAGCCCGCGTCGGCGTAGTGGGCGTGGAGCACCGAGGGGATGCGTCCCTGCGACCGGATGAAGCGAATCGAGTTGTCGACCAGCTCGTCGAGGTACGGCCAGAGCGCCTCCTTGCGGCGGTAGCGGCGGCCGCCGAAGCGGATGCGGATGATCCGCGCCTTCTTGTTGATGTGCTCGATCGGCCGCGCGTAGTCCGGTGACACCCGGGGATCCTCGATGCGGCGCGTGATGACGTCGACCTGGGCGACTTCCGGGTGACGGGAGAGTGCGGTCGCGAGCTCGAGGACGTACTTGGTCTGACCGCCGGTGTCGGCGTCGCGTCCGAGCTCGATGCTGCGTGCCCGGAACAGACCATGCAGGTGGTAGAGATGGAGATGAAACGTGCCGGAAGCCATGCTTCGTACTACTCGCAAGTTGCGCGCCGCGGCGTCGGCGGGGGAGACGACGATCATCCAGCGTAGCACACGGCCGGCCGGCACGGTGCGGCGTGTCGGGCCGGTGGTCAGGATCTGGCCGGCCGGGAAGGCGCCGGCTTGCGTGGTGGGCGGAGGATGGTCTAGGGTGTCCCCCCCCTGGCGGCAGCGACGACCCCCGGCACGACGATCGCGTCGAGGAGCGGATGGATGGTGGATCGGGACGGCAATCAGTCGATGGTGTCGGAGACCTGGAGACAGGTTCAGCGGGGCGACCTCGGCGAGTTCATCCAGCGCCTGCGGGCGCGCTACTGCCCGAACGGCGACGCGACCATCGTGCTGCGCGACGACATCCGGCGCGCCTTCCAGCAGTTCGTGAAGCTCCGGCCGCCGCACGAACGGCGGCAGCTCCGTGACTCGCTCGGCCAGCGCATCGCGCAGACCGAGGAGGTCATCTTCGCATCCCCGGGCACCTGCATCGTCGTCCGCGAGGAGCCCGGCCATCGGTGCGCCTACCTGACGTCTCCCGAGAACGGATCGGTGACTCTCCTCGACCAGCGCCAGCTGCTCGGGCTGCGCGAGTCGATCGTCCTCGGTCACGAGGTCCCGGAACATTTCACCTTCGGGATCGACTTCACGCCGTTTCGCATCTTCCCGGACGAGTACGGCGAGGCGTCGGATATCGGCAACGGCCCCTGGCGGGTGGCCGGGATGCTGGATCAGGGAGTGCGGGATGATCCCCGGCACGTTCTCGGCCGCATCGTCGACCTGCTCTCCGATCGCCGGATCGGGGAGAAGCCGCTCCTGTTCACGCGCCGTCCCGACGACCTGACCAGCCTCCGCAAGCATCTCCACCGCGCGCTGGCGCTGCTCGACGGCCGCCCGGGCAGCGAGGAGATCGAGTCGATGCTTCCCGAGCTCGAGCTCCTGGGCTTCACGCGCGGCTGGGGTCGCACGGTGTCGCGCGCCCAGACGACGCTCGGCATGTTCGAGAAGTTGCTGCTCAACCCGAGCGCCCGGGCCACGCTCCGGCTCTTCGAGCGTCTGCCGCTCATCGAGCGGCTGCTGCTGGTCAGCGTCCACGGCTGGTTCGCGCAGCACGACGTGCTCGGTCGCCCCGACACCGGCGGCCAGGTGGTCTACGTGCTCGACCAGGCGCGCGCCCTGGACGCCTACCTGCGCGGCGTCTGGCGCGACGCCGGCGTGCCCCACCGACCACGGACGCTGATCCTGACCCGGCTGATTCCCGATGCCGACGGCACCACCTGCGACCAGCGCCTCGAGCGGGTCGAGGGCAGCAAGAACGCCTGGATCCTGCGCGTTCCCTTCCGCGGCCCGCACGGCGACGTGCTTCCCCACTGGATCTCGCGCTTCCAGGTCTGGCCGCACCTGGATCGCTTCGTGCGCGAGTCGTTCCACGAGGTGATGCGGGAGCTCGGTGGCAAGGCCCCGGACCTCGTGGTCGGCAACTACTCCGACGGCAACATGGTGGCGTCGGTGCTGGGACGCGAGTGGCAGGTGCCGATCGCCGTCATCGCGCATGCGCTCGAGAAGACCAAGTACCTGATGAGCGACCTGTACTGGCGCGACAACGAGAGCAACTACCGCTTCTCGATCCAGTTCCTGGCCGACATTCTCGCCGCCAACTCCGCCGACTTCATCATCACCAGCTCCTACCAGGAGATCGCCGGCACGCGGAACGAGATGGGTCAGTACGAGTCCTACGAGCTGTTCACGTTGCCCGAACGCTACCGGGTGCTGCGCGGCGTCAACGTGCGCTCGGCGCGCTTCGTCATCAATCCGCCGGGTGTCAACACGTCGCTCTACTACCCGGCCAACCAGGCGCGCAACGGCGACGCGGAGATCGAGCAGCAGATCGAGGAGCTGGTTTTCGGCGGACCGGAGACGGTGGACGGCACGGTCGGGCACCTGGCGGCTCCCGGGCGGCCGCTCATCTTCACCATGGCACGCATGGATCGGATCAAGAACCTGACCGGCCTGGTGCAGGCCTACGCGCGCCGACAGGGCTTGCGCGACCGCGCCAACCTGCTGATCCTGTCCGGTGTCACGCGCTACGAAGAGTCGGAAGACCACGAGGAGCGCCAGCAGATCCAGCGCATGTACCGGCTGTTCGAGCAGCACGGCCTGCACGACTCGGTGCGGTGGTTGCCCGGCCGGCTGGGCCAGCAGCTGGTGCCGCACTACTATCGGTTCGTCGCCCGCCGGCGCGGTGTCTTCGTGCAGCCGGCCCTGTTCGAGGCCTTCGGTCTCACCGTGCTCGAGGCGATGGCGAGCGGCCTGCCGGTCGTGGCGACGCGCTTCGGCGGGCCGGCCTCGGTGATCGAGGACGGCGTCAGTGGGATCCTGATCGACCCCAACCGGGTGACCGAGGTCGAGCGCGCCGTGCTGATGGTGATCGGCAATGGCGAGGCCGGCGACGGTGGGGATGGCCGGTGGGAGGCGATCTCGCACGCGGCGCTCCGGCGCGTCCACGAGCACTTCTCATGGAAGGGGCATGCCCGGCGGCTGCTCGGGGCGCACGGCGTCTACAGCGCCTGGAGCCACATCTTCCCCGAGCGGCGCAAGGTCCGACGCTCCTACGTCGACGCCCTGCACCACTTCCTCTTCAAGCGCATGATCGCGGAGACCTGGCCGGAGTGACGGCCCGGCGTCGGTCGTGGGACGGTGCCGGCGCGGCGTGACGCGGCGTGACGCGGCGTGGCGCGGCGTGACGCGGCGTGGCGCGGCGAGGCGTGGCGCGGCGTGGCGCGGCGTGTGCGCGGGGCGCCGCCGGCGCGCGGCCGCGGCGCCTGCTCAGCTGCCGGCGCGAACCTCGGCGAGCAGTGTCTCCGACCAGCGCGGCATGGCACCGGGCTGCGATGCCACGAAGGCGCCGGCCGCCGCCGCGTGCGCGGCGATGGTCGCCGGCGGCAGGCAGCGCAGCTCGCCGTCGACGAGGGCGGCGGTGAAGGCGTCGCCGGCGCCCACCGTGTCGGCCACCTGGATGGGCGTCGCCGGCACGTGGTGCAGCTCGCCGCCGGCGTGGACGTCGCAGCCCTCCGCACCCCGCGTCACGTAGATCCGCTCGAGGTCGAAACGCGCCGCCAGGCCGCTCAGCGCCTCCGCGGACAGCGGGGGCGCGCCACCCGTGAACTCGGGACCGACGAGCCCCGGCAGCAGGTCGAGCTCGCCGTCGCTCAGCTTGAGGATCGTCGCGCGCTCGAGGGAGCGGCGGACCACGTCACGGTCGTAGAACGGCGCACGCAGGTTCAGGTCGACAATGCGCGGCATCTGGTTGCCGGCGCCGAGCACCGCGTCGATCGTGGCGTGGCTGGTCGCCTGGCGCTGTGCCAGGGTTCCGAAGACGACGGCGTCGGTGGATTCGAGGAGCGCGTCGAGGTCGGACGGCTGGGGGATGTGGTCCCATGCGACGTCGCGCCGGATGTCGAAGGTCGGCACGCCGTTGGCGTCGAGCTCGACGTCGACGACGCCGGTCGGGTGACGCGGATCGACGGTGATCCGCGTGACGTCGACCCCGCTCTCGGCGAGCTGGCGCATGGCGCGATGCCCGGCCGCATCGTCGCCGACGGCGCTCAGGAGGAGCGCCTGATGGCCAGCCTGGGACAGGTGGAAGGCGACGTTCGCCGGGGCGCCCCCCAGGTGGTCGCCGTCGGTCATGCGATCCCACAGGAGCTCGCCGATCGTGAGGACCTTGGCCATGCTGCCTCCTCGCTCGCTAGTCGTTGCGCGCCTTGAAGAGCGTCGTCCGCGCCGGCTGCTCGGCGACCAGGTACCGGTCGTCGTCCACGAACTCGAGCCGGCGCGGCGCGAAGCCGGGGGTCGAGCCGGGGACCGGGCTGCGCGCGACGCGGTCGCCAGCGGCGTCGAGGAGCCAGAGCTCGACGTGCTCGCGCCGGACATCGACGCTGCCGGCGCTGCCGCCCGCCGCCGACCGATCCGTCCACGTCACCACCAGTGCCGTGTGCCCGGAGCGCCGTGCGGCGGCGAGCGCTGCCACCCGGAGGCGGACCACCTGCGCGGACCGCGGGCCGGCGACCGGTGCGAGATCGCGCGTCGCGACCGTACCGGTGCTGTCCCTGGTGATCTCGAGGTGGACGCGCGCCGCGTCGCCACCGGTCG
>JASFRE010000139.1:0-9232 GCA_050115055.1 Candidatus Eiseniibacteriota bacterium
GGCCCGCCGCGGCTACCGGGTCACCGCCAGCGACCTGAGCCCGGCGATGCTCGCCGAGGCACGACGCAAGGCGCGCGGTCTCGACATCCGCTTCCGCCGCGGCGACATGCGCAGCGTGCGGCGCGGCCGCTTCGATGCCGCGATCTCGATCTTCAACGCCGTCGGTCACCTGGCACCCGACGACTTCGAGCAGACCATGCGCAACGTACGGCGCAACCTGGAGCCCGGCGGTCTCTACGTCTTCGACATCCTGAATCTCGAGTTCATGCGGCGGGGCGGATTCAAGAGCTACCCCTTCTTCGACATCGCACGGACCGTCGACGGCTCGCTCCACGTGCGACTGAACGCCAACCGCCTCGATCGACGGAGTGGCGTGATGCATGTGCGCCAGCGCCTGTGGATCCAGCACGGGTTCGAGCAACCGATTGTGGTCGACGACATCTGGGACATGCAGCTCTACACGATCGAGCAGCTCGCAGGGATGCTCGAGCGTGCCGGCTTCTTGCGTGCCCGTGTGCAGGGTGGACCGCGCCAGCGCCGCTTCGACCCCCGCACCTCGCCGTCCATCCTCGTGGCGGCCGAACGCGACTGAGCACCGCGACCGGTGACGCAGTGGCCGGTGGCACCGCGACGGGTGGCGCCGCGACCGGTGGCCCGGTGGCCGGCGCGCGCGCGGGCCGGTCTCAACGCACCAGCACCATCGAGCGCGTGACCACGTGCCCGCCGATGGCGGCGCGGTAGTAGTAGACACCGGACGGTGCCGGGCGACCGCGCGCATCGACGCCGTGCCACTGGACGGCGTGCCGCCCGGCAGCGAGCGGCGCGTCGAGCAGCGTGCGCACGTGCCGCCCCCGGACGTCGTAGATGCGGAGCACGACGCGCGCCGGCTCGCGCATCGCGAAGCGGATGGTGGTCGCCGGGTGGAACGGATTCGGGGAGGCCGGCTCGACGCGGAGCGGCAGCGCCGGGCTGACCAGCGTCGCGATCAGCCGGTCGCGCGCCACCTCGCTGCCGACGACGAGCAGCTGGCGACGCTCCTCCCCCGCCGCGACCTCGAAGAGCGGCGGCTCGCGCCGCAGGTCGCGCATCCCGTAGCCGTCCGGATCGACGAGCCAGACACCGAGGTCGACGGGGACGCCGGCATCGCCGTCGAGTCCGTCGATGGTGACGGTGGCCGGCACGGCGGCGATGGCGTCGGCCGGCGGCCGCCCACCACCGGCGGCGGCGCCCACGAAGGTCCGGCCGGGCACGCGCACGACGAGCTGCCAGACACGCCCCGCGTCCAGCTGCCCGCCGGGCAGGATGTCGCGGCACAGCCGGTGGACGCCGCCGGCCGCGCCCCCGTCCCGCTCGAGCCAGGTGGCGACGTGCGCCGGCAGCGCCGGCGGCTGGTGGGCGTCGTGCACGTCGAGGCCGTCGGCGGCGCCGCGGGCGACGCCGGCCAGATCGGGCCCATCGCGCGTGGCGCCAGCCGTCGTCACGATGCGGAGCGCCCAGCCGAGGTCGCCGTCGCGCACCGCGGCTCCCGGCTCCGGCGCGGACGCGCCGCCGGCGCGTGGGTCGCCCGTCGCGCGTCGGCCCGGCACCCGGATGGTCTCGACGGTCGTGCCGCCGTTCCGGAGCCAGTAGCCCTGCCACGGCTCGAGCAGGCCGCGGTCGACGTAGCCGCCGGCGGTGTAGCCGACCAGTCGCGGCTCGACGTCGGGCGCCGCGCTCCGGTCGACGTCGTCCCAGGAGACCGGGAACAGGAACGGGTGCCCGATCTGGTTCCACCCCGGCTCCAGGTCGATCGTCACACCGGTCACCGAGCTGGCCGAGCGGCCTGCGAGCACGAGTGGTCGCGGTTCGCGCTGGATGAGCCAGAAACCACGTCCAGGCTCCAGATCTCCCGTCTCGGGAGGCTCACGATAGACGTCGCCGCGCGGGTCGTAATGGCCGAGCCGCCAGCGTGACGGATCGTAGGGTCCGAGCTCGGCGCCGAGGGCGTGGACCGGATCGGTCTCGTCCGGGTGGAACGGGACGCCGAGCAACACGTACTCGAGCGGTGCCGGCGTCGGACGCTGCGTCAGGGTCTCGCTGAAGACCGGCAGGAAATAGAGACTATCCGCAGGAATCGCTGGTTGTCGGTACCTCCGGCCGTCGACGTCGATCTCGAAGTAGTACTCGATCCCGGACTCGGTGGCGAGGCTCGCCGGCACCTCGACCGTGAGCAGCGGGCCCTCGGACTGCATGCCGAGTCCGCGAAAGCGGGGGTCGTCGTCGCCGGCCCGGCGCCCGAAGAAGGCGGGGCGCTCGAAGGCAAGGACGCGGGCGCGCGTGGTCAGCTCGAACGGCTGGAAGGCGTCGGCAACGCCGGCGGCCGGCGGCACGATGTCGGTGAGTGCGGTCGCCTCGGCCAGGACGAGACGCTGGTCGATGGCGACGGTCAGGCGTTGCTGCAGGACACCACCCGGCCAGCGCACCTGCAGCGTGTCGACGACGCTGGCCACCCGGAGACCGAGAAGGACGCCGGCCGCCGACTGCGCGCGCGGCGTGGCCGGCGCCGGCACCTCGCGCAGCTGCGTGCGACCCTGCGCGACGACGCGGACCTGCGCGCCGACGCCGTCACGGTTCGAGACCGCGCCGACCAGATCGATCGCGAGCCAGCCGTGCCCGGTCGTCTGATCGTTGCGGAGGAGGCGATCCGGCAGGCCGTCCTGGACGGCTACGAGGTCGAGATCACCGTCCCCGTCGGCGTCCCCCCAGGCCGCGGCGCCGGTCCGCCCGGCGACCAGCAACGGTCCGGTGGTGCGATCGACGAACCGGCGCGGCGGACCGTCGTTCCGCCATAGCCGGTCGCCGCCCGCGCGCCCGGACAGGTAGAGGTCGAGATCACCGTCGAGGTCGACGTCGGCGAGGGCCGCGCCGCTGGCCGGGCGCCGGTCCTCGAGCTCGAGCTCGAGCAGGTCGACGAACCCGTCGCGTCCGTCATTGCGCAGGAGCAGGTTCGGGGTGCCGTCGTGGATTAGATAGAGATCGATGTCGAGGTCGCCGTCGAGATCGCCGGCGGCGGCGGCCTGCGTGTGTCCGGTGCCCGCGAGGAGTGGCGTCGTCCGGTCGGCGAAGACGGGGGCCGCGGCGCCGGCCGGCGTGTCGTTGCGGAGGAGGCGATTCGTCCCCGGCGCGTTGCACAGGAAGAGGTCGAGATCGCCGTCCAGGTCGAGATCGCTCCAGGCGGCGTGTCGCGCGGCGCCGGTGTCGGCGAGGAGCGGCGGCGTGACGTCGTGAAAGCCGCCGCTGGCGCCGTCGTTCCGCAGCAGGCGATCGGCGACGCCGTCGTTGGCGACGTGCAGGTCGAGGTCGCCGTCGCGGTCGATGTCGAGCCAGGTGACGGCGGTCGACGGCGCATCACCGGCGAGCAGCGCGTCGGTGACGTCGGTGAAGGTCGCGTCACCGCCGTTCGCGAGCAGCCGGTTCGGCCCGTCGACGGCGACGTAGAGGTCGAGGTCGCCATCGCCGTCCATGTCACCGGCGACGGCGCCGCGCGCGGCGAGCGGTGTGCCGAACGGCCCGGCCGGGAGGCCGGTGAAGCGCAGGGTCCCGGCGGCGCCCCCGGCGGTGCCCCCGGCGGTGCTCCCGCTGGCGCCCCGTGCGGCACCTCCGTCGGCTCCCGCGGCGGCGCCCCCGCCACCCCCGGCGCCGTCGTTCCGGTAGAGCCGGCCGCCGACCCCGTCGCGGGTCACCGCGAGATCGGGATCGCCGTCGCGATCGAGGTCCGCCCAGACCACACCACGCGCCGGCCCCGGGTCGGCGACGCCACTGGCCGCGCCGATCTCGCTCCAGGCGCCCGGCGGCTCGTCGACGACGAGGCGCTGGTCGACGGCGACACCGCGGCGCCGATCGAGGCGGCGGTTTGGCCACAGCACCTCGAGGGTGTCGACGCGGGTTGCGCTTCCGACGCCGACGTGGACGGTGGCCGGCCCGTGCGCGCGACCGCCGCGCGCGCCACCGGCAACGCCGAGCCGAGCCTGCCCGTCCATGACCAGGCGCGCCGTGGCGCCGAGGCCACGCGGAGCGGCATCGCGCGCCACGAGGTCGAGCGCCAGCCAGTGGTGATCGCGCGTCCGCGTCCAGTCGCCGTCGTTTCTCAGCAGGCGCGCGGGCGTGGTGCCGTTGATCAGCACCAGATCGAGATCGCCGTCGGCATCGAGGTCGGCGGCGATGGCCGCCTGCCCATCGCCCTGGTCGGCGACCGCGACGCTGTGCACGACCGCGAACGCGGCGCCGCCGTAGCCGTCGTTGCGGAGCAGGCGGTTGGCGGCGCCGTCGAGCACCGCGTAGAGATCCGGGTCGGCATCGAGATCCGCATCGAGCGTGACGAGGTCGCGGGTCGGGCCGGCCCGCCCGAGCGGCTCGTCGGGTAGCTCGATGAAGCCGAAGGGGGTGGCACGGAACAGCCGATCCGGTGCGTCACCGCGCGCCAGGGCGAGATCGAGATCGCCGTCGGCATCGGCGTCGAGGACCGCGGCGGCGCGACAGTCGCCGTCGTCGTCGATCGGGCTGGCCGTGGTCTCGTGGAAGTAGCCGCCGCGGTCGTTGCGGAACAGGCGGTTCACGCTGCCGGCGGTGACCAGGTAGAGGTCCGAGTCGCCGTCCAGGTCGAGATCGGCCCAGGTCGCGGCGCGACCATTGCCGGGATCGGCGATCAGCGCTTCCGGGGCGGACGCACCACCGCCCGGATCCGGGTCGACGAGTCGCGGTACGCCGGCGGCGTCCATGCCGTCGTTCCTGAGCAGACGATCGGTCTCGCCGTCGTTGACGACGTGGAGGTCGAGGTCGCCGTCGAGATCGTAGTCGGTCCAGGCGAGGGTCGCGGTGCGCTCGCTGGCAGCGAGCGGTCCGGCGGTCACGTCGGCGAAGGCGAGGGCACCGTCGTTGCGGAAGAGCCGGTTCGCCTCACCGTGGTTGGCGACGGCGAGGTCGAGGTCGCCGTCGGCGTCGACGTCGCCCCAGGCGACGCCGCGACCGGCGCCCGGGTCGGCCAGCGGCGCGGGAGTCGCGGCTGCGAAGCGCGGTCCCGTCGCGGTGCCGACGTTCACGAGCAGCCGGTTCGCGACGCCGTCGGCGGCCAGGTAGAGGTCGAGATCGCCGTCGCCCTCTGCATCGACCAGGCCGGCACCGCGGCCGGCGTGCCCTCCCGGAGGTGCGGCAACGTCGATGTCGACGGGCTGCCACGAACGCGGCTCGACGATCTCGAGCCGCCGGTCGACGTCGAGCGCCGTCAGGACCTGACGGCGTCCCGACGGCCAGTCGACGATGAGCGAGTCGACACGCGCCGCCGGGCCGAGGCCGATCGCGAGGAGGCGCTCGTCCTGGGAGAGGTAGCCGGCGCCGCCGTCGAGGGCGAACGCGCGGGTGGTGGAGCGCGGCGCCGAACGCGCCGCGCGACCCATGACGGATGGTGTCGCGCGGTGGGAGCCGGCCGGGGGACCGTCCGCGGCCACCACGCGCAGGCGCGCACCGATCGCCGAGCGGTTCGAATCGGTCCCGCGCAGATCGACCTGGAGCCAGTGGTGCTCGGCCGGGCCGGCACCGTCGTTGCGGAGGAGCCGGTTGGCACCGTCGAGTCGCGACAGGTAGACGTCGCGGTCGCCGTCGGCGTCGAGGTCGGCCCAGGCAGCGCAGAACGTCTGCTCCGGCGCATCCAGCGGCGGCGCCGTCGCCTCGACGAAGCCACCGGCCCCGTCGCCGCGCAGGAGACGGTTCGGACCGGGTGCGTTGGTCCAGTAGAGATCGAGCCAGCCGTCGAGATCGACGTCGACCCAGGCGACGTCGACGCCGAACCCCGCGTCCGCCAGGGCGGGTGACGTGACGTCGGCGAAGGCCGCGCCGGCCTCCTGGCTCACGAGCAAGCGGTTCGTGGCACCGTCGTTCGTGAGGTACAGGTCCGGATCACCGTCGCGATCGAAGTCGCCCCACGCGGCGCCCCGCCCCGGTCCGGGATCGCCGAGGGGCGCCGCGGCGACGCTGGTGAAGGTGCCGTCGCCCTCGTTCACGATCAGCAGGTTCGCCGACAGGTTGACGAGGTAGAGATCGACGTCGCCGTCCAGGTCGAAGTCGGTGGTGGCGACACCGCGACCCAGTCCCGCGTGGCCGAGCGGCGGGGTGGTGACGTCGACGAAGCGACCGTCGCCGTCGTTGCGGAAGAGATGGTTCGGCTGCCCCTGGTTGGCGACGTAGAGATCCAGGTCGCCGTCCAGGTCGAGATCGCTCCAGGCGGCGCCGGTGCCCAGGCCGTCGTCGCCGAGCCCGTCGTGCGTGGCGTCGACGAAGCCGCCCGCCACGCCGTCGTTGCGCAGCAGCGCGTTCGGTCCCCAGCTGGTCAGATAGACGTCGACGTCACCGTCGTCATCGTAGTCGGCCCAGGTCGCGCCCTGCCCGGCGCCGGAGGCGGCCAGCGGCCCCGCGGTGATGTCGACGAACATCGGGGCGCCGACGTCGTCGTGGCCGTCGTTGCGCAGTAGCCGGTTCGGAGTGCCGGTGTTGACGATGTAGAGGTCCGGATCGCCGTCGTCGTCGACGTCGGGCCAGGAGACGCCGCGCCCGATGCTCGTGTCGGCCACGACGGCGGTGGTGACGTCGGTGAACGGCAGATCGGTGGCGCGGGCGGCGGCCGAATCCAAGACGGCTGAGCGGGTGGCGGCAAGGGAAAGACGGGCGGGGGCGAGCCCGGCCAGGACGAGCCCGGCCACGACGAGCCCGGCGAGGGGTACCAAGTCCGGGCTGAACGCGAGCACAGGGCAGGCCAGCCACCGAGCGTGGTGGCCGCATCTGCCGCGGCGGTGCACGGCGGACCGCACGGCGCGGGGCAGGGCGCCAGGTATGGCGCGGGGCGGCAGGGCGCAAGGTATGGCGCGGGGCGGCAGGGCGCGAGGTATGGCGCGGGGCGGCAGGGCGCGAGGCACGGCGCGGGACCGGACAGGACGGGCGGTGGGGCTGTGAGGGCCGCAGCGCTCGGGCGCGATCACGCGGGAATGCGCGCTCGATCGACGGTGGATGCGGCTGGATGCGTAGTCGCCCGGGGCCACGTTTCGTGCTTCGAACGGGGGAAGCAACCGGCTAAGACTGGTGGAACACCCCGAGAGTGAACGACTGGCGCGCCATGTGCAAGTGGATGATGACGGCCCGGGACGGCGAGTCACCGGGTTTCACCCGAGGTCGACTCCCGGATGCGACGCCTGTCCGGCTTCGCCGGGCGCTCGGTGAGTAGCAGCGAGGCAGCCTCCTGGCCACCCCGATCAAGAGGAGCAAGCTCGGATGACTGACAGGACGTACAGCAGGATGAACAGCGAGATGAGCGACGGGGCGAACGGCGGAGGGAAGAGCGGGACGAACGGCGGGAAGAGCAGTGGGACAAGCGCCAGGACGAGCGGGCAAGCGAATGACGACGCCCGCTCAAGGCACGGCGACATCGCCCGCCGGAACCGCGGCGGACTCCAGGGCACCACGCGCCTGTCCGTCGGACAGGATCCGGTCGAACGCGCCGACCGTGGACGGAAGCGGTGGCGTGGGGGCGATGCTCGCGGGACGCATCGACCGGACACGGTCCCGAGGCGTCACGCGGGCCGCAGCGGCGCAGATCGGGATGACGCTCGCCAGATTCCGCCTGTCGGTGACGGGAAGCCGGCCGGCACCTTATCTCCGGAACCCGGCGTCCTCGAGGCAGTCCGGCAGTGGATTCGCACGCGACACTACAGCCGCAAGACCGAGAAGGCATACACCGGCTGGATCGGACGCTACATCGAGTTCCACGACGGGACGCATCCCCGGGAGCTCGGCGAGACCGAGATCGTCGAGTTTCTCTCACACCTCGCGGTGCAAAAGCACGTCAGCGCCGCGACACAGAACCAGGCGCTCTGCGCTCTGCTCTTCCTCTACCGGCACGTCCTCGGCAAGCGCCTCCTGGCCGTCCGCGGTATGGTGCGGGCCAAGGCACCTCGGAGACTGCCCACCGTGCTGACCCGCCAGGAAATCCAAGGGATCCTCGCCCGCCTGGAGATGCCGTACGAGCTCGTGGCCATGCTGCTCTACGGTGCCGGTCTGCGGCTGATCGAGTGCCTCCGGCTGCGTGTCAAGGACATCGATCTGGAGAAGGGCCAGATCGTGGTCCGCGCCGGCAAGGGAGACCGCGACCGCATCGGCATCCTGCCGACCACGGCAGTCTCTCGCCTCAAGACACAGCTCGACCACGTTCTGCAGCAGCACAGGAACGACCTGGCGTGCGGTGCCGGGTGGGTCGAGCTCCCGCAGGCGCTCTCCGGCAAGTACGCGGGAGCGGCACGTTCCTGGGCATGGCAGTGGGCGTTCCCGGCGACCCGCATCTACATCGATCGCGAGACCGGAGAGCGCCGGCGACACCATCTGCACGAGACCGCCGTGCAGCGGTCGGTCCGCAGCGCGATTCTCCGGGCAGGAATCACCAAGCCTGCCTCGTGCCACTCGTTCCGCCACTCGTTCGCGACGCACCTGCTCGAGGATGGCTACGACATCCGGACGGTCCAGGAGCTCATGGGCCACAAGGACGTCAGCACGACGATGATCTACACCCACGTGCTCAACCACCGCTGGGCGGGCGTGCGCAGCCCCGCCGACCGGCTCTAGTGGAACGCCCGGAGATGCATGGAGCGGCGTTTCGGGGCGGGGCAAGGTGGCGTCGAGGTGACCGGGAGCGGTCATGCCGACGCGCCTCCATCAGGCTGCGCATCGGGAGCGGACGGCGCAGTGGGGCGGCTCCGAGGTCTCAGCGCCCTCGACGACGGCCACTCCTGCCGGGGCACCCGGGGTCCGGCTGACTCCGATGTGAGCGTGCCGCTCCACGATGGGTGCTCAGTAACGGCCGGGGCGCCCAGGACCTTCAATCGTGATTGCAGCCTTACGTCGTCGCCATGGCGTCCGTGCGGGGCCGGTCGGGGGCATGCCTGCCCTGGCGTGCGGTCTAGCCAGTTATCCCTGCGAGCCACGCGGGGCGAGTCCGTACCATAGCCCAAGGCGCAACTCGCAAGCGAGGGCTCTTACTAGGCATCGAGGCTTACGATCTGAAGACCCCATCGCCGTGACAACCCCTACCAGCGCCTGGTTTGCTATGCTAACCTCGTAGGCGGTTCCGCATACTTCGAGTTGGGCGCACAACAGACCGCCGGAGAATCAGCACCATGATAGAGCATGTGAAGGAAGTGCTTTCGCAATCTGGATC
>JASFRE010000140.1:0-9178 GCA_050115055.1 Candidatus Eiseniibacteriota bacterium
GCTCCTCGAGCCCGGCGACGTCGTCCTCACCGAGTCGCCGACCTACCCGATCAACCTGGGCTCCTTCCGGGCACACGGCGCGCGCGTGATCGGCGTGCCGATGGATGGCGAGGGGATGCGGGTCGACCTGCTCGAGCAGGCGCTCGCTCGCCTCGCAGAGCGCGGCAGCCCCGACGGGCGCCACCGGGTCAAGCTGGTCTACGTCATCCCCGACGCCCAGAACCCGACCGGCATCACGATGTCGGCGGCGCGGCGGCGGGCGCTCCTCCGGGTGGCGGCGGCGCACGGCGTGCCGATCGTGGAGGACGCTCCCTACCGCGGCGTCGACTACGAGGGAGCGGCCGTGCCGACGGTGTGCGGTCTGGCGCGGGAGGAGGCGGAGAATGCGGCGGGCGGTAGCGCCGCAGGCGGTGGCGGTGCCACCGTGCTGCACGTCGGCAGCTTCGCAAAGACGATCGCGCCAGGGCTGCGCGCCGGCTACCTGGTGGCGCCGCCGCGCCTCATCGACACCTGCGTCATGCTCAAGCAGGGCGAGGACTTCTGCACCTCGGGACTCGTGCAGCTCGTCGTCGCGCGCCTGCTCCGCGACGGCACCCTCGAGGCGACGGTCGAGCGGCTGCGCACCGTGCAGGGCCGCAAGCTCGCGACGATGCTCGAGGCGCTCGAGACGCACCTGGGCGACGTGCCGGGCATCACCTGGACGCGGCCGCGCGGCGGGCTCTTCGTCTGGTTGACGCTACCGGCCGGGTCCGACACCGACGCGCTGCTCGAGCGCGCCATCGCCGAGCGCGTCGCGTTCATCCCCGGGCCCTATTTCTATCCGCCGGAGACGCTCGACGAGGAGGGCCACGCGCACGCCGCCGATCCGCCCACCCACGAGCTCCGCCTGAATTTCAGCGATCCCGCCGAGGGGCGCATCGGTGACGGTATCGCCACGCTGGCGCGGCTGGTGCGACAGGAGCGGTCGGCGCGCCCGGCGCAGGCGGCGCGCCCGGCGCATCGATCGTGACAGTCGCCGGCGCGCCAGACGTGTCGGCCGGCGACGGCGTCACCGGACCCTGACGACGCTCCGCACGCGGTGCTCGCCGGCCGCCTCGAGGCGTACGAAGTAGACGCCGGGGGCCACCATCTCGCCACCCTCGTTCCGTCCGTCCCAGCGCACCGGCAGCGTGCCGGCCGCCCGGTGGCCGTCGACCAGCGACCGCACCAGCCGGCCGGCCACGTCGTAGATCGCCAGCCGCACGTCGCCGGCCGCCGGCAACGCGATCGTGAAGCGCGTGCCGGCCGCCGTCGCCGCGAACGGGTTCGGCACCGCCGGTCCGAGCAGCAGGCGGCGCGGCGGTGCCGGGGTCGGCGGCGGCGCGACCGCCTGGCTCGGCTGCCGCAGCCCGCGGAAGACCAGGTCATCGATCCCGCACTCGACGAGCGAGGCGGTGCCGTAGTCGGAGGCGACGCAGCGCAGTCGCATCTGGTCGGTGTAGGGCAGCGTCTCGCGCGTCACCGTGTACTCGACCTCCTGCCAGGCGGCGGAGTCCACGCCGATCGCGTCGAGCGGCATCCAGGTCTGACCGCCGTCGTTCGAGATGTCGATCGACAGGACATCGTCGAACAGGAACTGCGTCCAGATCCACATCCCGATGCGGACGTAGATCTCGGCGGTGAGATCGAAGACCGGCGACAGGAGCGTGGTCCTGCCATCATCGACGTCGCCGTCCGAGGGCGCCGCGCCCGGGCCGGGGTTGCCGGTGACGAAGGCACCGACGCCGGGAGCCGGCGTGTGGTCGTCCTCCGGCGCGACGGGGATCGGTCCGATCCAGGTGCCGTGGGGATCGCCGTGTTCCCAGAAGCCGGCGGTGGCGTCATCGCCCGGCGCCCCGACCGTCCAGCCGGTCGCGGTCTCCAGCGGATCCTCGGCCACCGCCACCATCTCGCCGACGATGAAGTAGAGCGGCGCCGCCTCGCCGGCCGCCGGATCGGTCTCCGGCTGACCCTGCTCGGGCGTCGCCTCCAGGTAGTAGCGAACGTAGCTGCCGCCGGGCTGGGCCGGGATCCATCCCTGCCAGCTTCCCGGCACGCCGCCCGGGCTCATCGCCGCCGACTGCCAGCCGCCACCCGAGACACTGTAGTGGATCGTCACCGCCGAGACCGCGCCGTTCAGGAGCGCCGGCGTCACGGTCGCCGCGACCTCGTAGTCGTCGACCTCGTTCTGCGTGTCCTCGAGCGGCGTGTGCTCGATGACCAGCCGGAACCAGGCATCGAGGAGTGCGGCCAGGTCCGGCAGGACGCCGATGTGCTTCGATTGCGGATCGCCCTGCGCCGTGCCGTAGAGCGACAGCGCGGCGCGCAGGGTGATCGCGTCGAGGGTCAGACCGAAGGTCTGCTGGGCGAGGTTCTGGATCACCGCCGCACAGCCGGTCACGACCGGCGAGGCGCTCGACGTCCCGGAGAACGAGTTCGTGTACCACTGGTTCTCATCGCCCGGGTCCCAGAGGTTGCCGACCCCGGTCGAGAAGACGCTGTTGCCGTAGCCCTGACAGTCGATGCGCGAGCCGTAGTTGGTCCAGCACTCCGGCGCGTGCGTGCCGGGCGAGCCGGCGCCGACCAGGATCGCTCCCGAGTCACGCAGCGATCGGTCGAAGAGGCCGCCGTAGAAGGGGTCGTCGAGGTCCATGCCGCCATTGCCGCCGGCCTCGACCACGATCAGACCGGCGGCGGTGTGCAGCTGGATCGAGTCGAAGAGCGACTGGTCCCACTCCATCGGCACGTAGCCGAACTGGCCGCAGTTGCACTCGCACACCCAGCCGGGAATCGGGCCGGGGCCAGAGGTGTGGAGCTCGATCAGGTAGATCTCACCGGGCATGAGGAAGCTCGCGGCACGGTCGAAGACCGCCGCCCCCGACGGCTCGTTGGCCCAGTTGACGCCGCCGGCGGCGATCCGGTGGGCGATCCCCTTCATCCCGAAGTCCGAGTCGCAGGCCACGACGACCCCGAGGACCGCGGTGCCGTGGTTCATGTCCGGCTCCGGGGTGCCGTTCAGCACCGCGACGTCGCCGAAGTCCTCGTGGTCGACGTTCCAGCTGTACTCGATGTCGACGAAGAGGAACTCGGGAACACCGGCACCGGCCGGGTGCCAGGCCCAGGCGGCGAAGGCGTCGACCCCGGTCGGCGCGGGCTCCAGGTAGTTCTGACCGCTCACGAAGTCCGGCGTCGGCGGCGCGATGTCCGTGCAGGCGGGGACGGCGTCGCCCTCGAAGTAGGCGAGCTCGACGACCTCGAGCCCGAGCCAGGCGGCGAGCGTCGCCGCGCGGTCGGCATCCTTCTCGAGGTGGACCAGGTAGTAGTTGTTGAGGTCGGCGACCTGGACCCCCGAGCGGGCGATGGCGAAGGCGCGATCCCGCTCGATGTCCTCCTCGGAGCGCACGAGCAGGCGCTCGATGCGCGCCACCCCCGGTTGCGCGACGGCCTCGCTGACGCCGGGCAGCGCCCGCCCCCCGAGCTCGACCAGCGCCCCGTCGCGCAGCCGGACTCTCAGCCCCTCCGAGAACTTGACGATGAAGCGGTCCGAGCGCTGCTCCGGGCCGGGCTCGAGCCGCACCATCGACTTCGGCATCACCGTCCGTCGGAGCGGCAGCGGCGTCTCGACCGGTGCCATCGGATGGCGCAGGTCGGCGATCTTCTCGTCGAAGGGGCGCGACGTGCGGCTCGCGGCGATTCCGGCGCCGGCGTCGACCGGCAGCAGCGCGGCGAGTACCGGGACCAGGAGCAGGCAGCAGACGAGCAGCGACGCCGGCACACGCAGGGCACCGCGCATCGGGTCGGGGGCAGGGAGCATCGTGCAAGAACCTCGCTGGTGAGAGGACGGGGCCTCAGTGCAGGGTGACGACCGAGCCGACGCGGACCTCCCCCGCCGCCTCGAGCCGCAAGAAGTAGATGCCGGGAGCCACCGCGGCGCCGCCGTGCCGACGGCCGTCCCAGGTGGCCAGGTGGCGACCGGCGCTGCGCGAGCCGTCGACCAGGGTGCGCACCTGGCGTCCGGCGACGTCGTAGACCGCGAGCCTGACGGCGCCGTCGTGCGGCAGGGTGTAGGTGACGCGCGTCGTGGCGCGACCGGCGACGCGGAACGGGCTGGGCGCGGCGCGGCCGAGGGCGAGGCGGGCTGGCGGCGCCGGTGTCCGCGTGGCCGCATCGCCGTCGACCGCCTGGCTCTGCTGGGCGAGGCCGGTGATCAGGAGATCGTCGACGCCGCACTCGACCAGCGTGTTGACGCCGTAGTCGGACGCCACGAAGCGGAGCTGCATCTGATCGGAGTAGGCGATCTCCTCGCGCCGGAGCTCGACGCTCAGCGCGTGCCACACGTCCAGATCGGTGTCGAGTGCCGCCAGCGGCCACCAGGTCGCACCGCCGTCGTTCGAGATGTCGATCGCGAAGACGTCGTCATTCAGAAAGCGCGTCCAGACCCAGAGTGACAGGCGGGCGTAGATCTCGCCGCTCAGGTCGAAGAGCGGCGAGAAGAGGGTCGTCTTGCCGTCGTCGACGTCGCCGTCGCTGGCCGCCGCGCCGGGCCCCGGGTTGCCGGTGACGAAGGCCATGACGCCCGGAGCGGGCGTGTGATCATCCTCGGGTGCCACGACGATCGTGGCCACCTCGGTGCCATACGGGTCGCCGTGTTCCCAGAACCCGGAGGTGGCATCGTCATCGGGGGCGCCGATCATCCACCCGACCGGACCCGCCTCGAGATCATCCTGCACGACCGGCACCATCTGGCCGACCACGAACAGGAAGGGATCGAGCTCGCCGGCGGCCGGCTCGAGCTCCGGCGGGCCGGCGTTCGGCGTCGCCTCGAGGTAGTAGAGGACGTAGCTGCCGCCCGCCTGGGCCGGGATCCAGCCCTGCCACTCGTCCGGATTGCCGGTCGGAGCCAGCGGCGCCGACTCCCAGACGCCGCCCGAGACGCTGTAGTGCACGGTCACCGCCTGCATGCCGCCGTTCAGGAGCGCCGGCGTCACGGTGGCCAGGACCTCGTAGTCGTCGATCTCGTTCTGCGTGTCCGGCAGCGGCGTATGGGCGATGACCGGCCGGAACCAGGCGTGGATCGTGCCGCCGAGGTCGGGCAGCGGCCCGATGTGCTTCTCCTGCGGATCACCCTGCGGCGTACCCTGCAGGGTCAGCGCGCCACGCATGGTGATCGCATCCAGGGTGAGGCCGAAGACCTGCTGGGCGAGGTTCTGGACGACGATCGCCGAGCCGGTGACGATCGGCGAGGCGCCCGAGGTGCCGGAGAAGCTCGAGGTGTACCACTGGTTCTCGTCGCCGGGATCGAACAGGTTGCCGTAGCCCGTCGACACGATGCCCGAGCCGTAGCCCTGACAGTCGACGCGCGACCCGTAGTTGGTCCAGCACTCGGGACCGTGCGTGCCCGGCGCGCCGGCCCCGACCAGGAGGGCGCCGGAGTCGCGCACCGTGCGATCGAAGGCGCCGCCGTACCAGGAGTCATCGAGATCCATGCCGCCGTTGCCGCCCGCCTCGACCACGATGATGCCGGCCGCGGTGTGCATCTGGATGGCGTCGAAGTTGGCCTGCTCCCACTCCATCGGCACGTAGCCGAACTGGCCGCAGTTGCACTGGCAGACCCAGCCGGGGATCGGCCCCGGACCGGGGGTGTGGATCTCGATCAGGTAGACCTCGCCCGGATCGAGGTAGCTGGCCGCCAGGTCGAAGGCGCTGGCGATGGTCGGCTCGTTGTCCCAGTTGACCATGCGGGCGGTGACGCCGCTGGCGATGCCGGAGACGCCGAAATCGCCGTCGCAGCCCACGATCTCGCCGAGCACGGCGGTGCCGTGGTTGATCGACGACGGGTAGGGCAAGCCGTTCAGGATGGCGACCTCCCCGAAGTCCTCGTGGTCGACGTTCCAGCCGCGCTCGACGTCGATGAACCAGAAGCCGGGGACGCCGGCCCCGGCCGGGTGATAGGTCCAGGCGGCGAAGGCGTCGACGCCGACCGGTGCCGGCTCGAGGTAGTTCTGGCTATCCTGGAAGTCGGGCGTCGGCGGCGCGATGTCGGTGCAGGCGTCGGTCGCCAGGCCCTCGAAGTAGGCGATCTCGACGACGTCGAGACCGAGCCAGCGCGCCGCCGTGGCCGTCGGGTCGGCGTCCGTCGCGAGGTGCACGAGGTAGTAGTTGTTGAGATCGGCCAGCGCCACGCCGGCGCGCTGCATCGCGAAGGCACGATCGCGATCGAGCGTCTGCTCGGATCGCGTGAACACCCGTGAGACGCCGGCCACGCCGGGTGCCGCCAGCGCCGCCTCGACACCCGGCAGCGGCCGTCCGGCGAGCTCGGTGAGCGCCCCGTCGCGCAGGCGGACGCGGAGGCCCTCGGCGAACTTGACGACCAGCCGGTCGCTGCGGTGATCGGATCCCGGCGTCGTCGCGACCCGGCTCTTCGGCACGACGGCGCGCCGGAGCGGCAGCGGGCGCGACGGCTCGACGAGCGGTGCATCCATCGCCCGCACCTTGGCGTCGAAGGATCGCGGCGTGCGGACACCGACCGGGGCGGCGGCCGCGGCGCTCACCGGCGACGCGCCGCCCACCGGCCCGGGCGCCAGGCCGAGCGCGACTCCGAGGGCCAGCGTCAGGGCCGGCAGGCGGCGCCGCGCCGCCCGGAGCCCCATCCCGGGGCGAGGCGCCGTGACGGCCGGCAGGATCGAGCGCGAGGACCGGGAGCGTGCAGGCAGGCGATGGGACATGGATACCTCGTGGCCGGGGGGTCCGGATCGATGACGATTCGCGCACGGATGAGGGCGGGGGCCGCGGCGGAGCGCCGGGCCGGGCATCGGGGATCGTCCGGGGACCCGGAGGCTCCCCGGAGGCAGCCCGTAACTGCAATCGTTTCAAGATATTGTAGCACAGACCGGGGCTGCGCGGCGGGCGACGCGGCGACGGGCGCGGCGGCCGGCACGGCGACGGGCGCGGCGACGGGCGCGGCGTGCCTCAGTCGAGCTGCTCGGCAATCTCCAGAAAGCGCGTGTAGGGGATCGCCGGCCAGCTCTCGGCCTGCGTGGCCCCGGCCGCCTGGGTGATCAGCGACACCTTCGCCGCCGTCTCGGCATCCGGCGCCTCGTAGATGTCCATGAAGTCGTAGCGCCCGAGCAGGCTGTAATGCGCGAGCCACTTCACCTCCGGGCACTTCGCATCCACGGCTTTCTTCCACTGCTGACCGATCTTGGCGCGATCCCGGAGCCTGGCGGTCAGCTCCGGCGTCAGCTTGGTCATGAGAACGAAGATCGGCATGCTGGATCCTCCTTGGTCTCGGGTCGATGTCCCGCGCTACCGCAGGAGCACGATCGGTCCCTCTGCGTGCCGTCCGTCGCCGCGGGTCATCCGCCACCAGTAGACACCGGCCGCACAGCGGCTGCCGTCGGCGCGCCGGCCGTCCCAGCGGGCCACCGTGCCGCTGGCGCCGGAGGCCGCCTCGATCGGCAGCGCGCTGACGCACCGGCCGGTGGCATCGATGATGTCGACGGCCTCGACACGCGCGTCGCCTACCGGCGCGTCCTCGAGGGTCAGGCGCATCCAGGTCCTGAACGGGTTCGGCGCCGCCACCACCCGCGGTCGCACGGGCGTCACGGCGGGCGGCTCCTCGACCGCCGTCCCGGCGATGTAGATCGCCGCGATGACCTCACGGTTGCCAAGCTCCTCGACCGACACGAAAGCCGGGATCCCGTTCGCGTCCAGGCAGAAGTCCGGCTGGCCACCGGCGTGGCCGTCGAGCAGGTGCGAGTCGTCGATCCACTGATTGTAGGCGACGCGCCGCTTGTAGAAGAGGTCGTCGCGCACCCACTGCATCTGCTCGTCGCTCGCCCGCTGGTGCCAGAAGGCGTGCACCCGGCCGTCCTGCCCGACCGCCACGTTCGGGAAGCTGGCCAGGTCGTAGTAGGCGACGTCGACGGTCAGCTGCTCGATCGGTCCCCAGTCATCGCCGACCTCCGGGCAGTAGACGACGATGTTGCACGGGCAGGTGGGCTGCGGTCCGTTCGACACGATGTGATGCAGGCCGTCGGGACCGCTCGCGACTTCCATTCGCACCCCGAAGTAGCCGTCGATACCCTCGGCGAGGGTCCATCCCGCCGCCAGGCGCTCGCGATGGCGGAGATCGAAATCGTTGGCGAGCCAGTAGACGCGCGGCACCCACCCCTCGGACGACCAGGTGGGCTGCACCTGCGGCGAGGGTGTCGGCGTGTATCCGGGGACACCGGCGTTGACGTGCTCGGGCGTCCGCCAGGCGCCGAGAACCGTGCGACTGAACCAGACGTCGGCCTCGAAGGTCGTGGTCAGGTCGCTCCAGACGACGAAGAGCTCCGGCTCCGGGCTGGCGTACAGGTCATAGGTGATGTCCGGGGCCGCGGTCCCGACCCCGGCGCCCGAGCGCAGCGTGTCGGGTGTCGACCAGCCGCCGGCATCCCAGCGCCGCACGACGACACCATCGTTGTGCGTGTAGACGAGCGCCACCTCGCCGTCGCCGCCGTCCAGCTCCGGCTCGGCCCCCAGGCCATGCATGACGATCGGGCCGGGCTCGCCGTCGACGATGGCGCATGTCGCGACGCCGATGCCGTCCTCGAGCCACGCCACCATGAGCACGCTGGCGCCGGTCACCGGATGGAGGGTGTGGGCGATGGCCGGTGCGATCGAGGAGGCCGGGCTCTGCGAGAGGTTCAGGAACGTGTAGTGCGTGTCGCGCGGAGCGGCGGTATCTGGCGCGATCGCCAGCGCGAGGAGGACGATCGCGGCGACGGCGAGCGCCACCGGACGGCGGGCAGGAGCGTTCGTGCGCATGACGGTCCTCCGATCGCCGGGGGGTTGCCGCCGGCGACCCGCGGTGCGTCGTCGGCACGTGCGGGGCGGCGGACGGATCGGGGCGTCGGGCACGCCGGGCGAAGACCTCGCGGCGCGCCGGCGCGGGCGGCCTGGTCGCCTTCCAGCATAGCACCGATCGACGCCGGGGGCAGCCGGCCGGGGCTGCGGAGCAGCGGCAGCGTGGCGCGAGCGGTGATGGCACCAGCCGTCGTGGGTCGGCGGATGGCGGCGCCAGCAGCTCGCGGCGCCAGCAGGTCGCGGCGCCAGCAGATCGCGGCACCAGCGAATCCGGCGCCGTTGACGCTCCAGGGACCCTGTGAGTAGTCTC
>JASFRE010000141.1:0-9170 GCA_050115055.1 Candidatus Eiseniibacteriota bacterium
ACTTGGCGAGCACCATGCGGCGGCTCCGGGTCTCGCCACCGGCCTCGAGCCGGTAGAAGTAGACGCCGCTGGCCGCCGCGGCGCCGTCGCCGGTCCGGCCGTCCCAGACCGTGGCGTGGGCGCCGGTCTCGAGGTTGCGATCGACCAGGGTGCGGACCAGGCGACCGGTCGCGTCGAAGATGCGGAGCCGGACGTCACCGGCCTGCCGCAGGTCGAAGCGGATGGTGGTCTGCGGGTTGAACGGGTTCGGGGCGTTGCCGTGGAGTGCCAGCACCCGGCTCGCCGTCGGTCGCGCATCCTGGATGCCGACCTGCGACGACGCCGCGTCGACGATCTGGAAGTCGTCGATCGCCGCCTCGACGATCGAGCCGCCGAAGTAGTCGGAGGCGGTGAACCGGAGCTGGACGGCGGCGAGCGGCGTCGGCGCAGGGATGATCGAGCGCACGTCGACCACGACCCGTGTCCAGCTGGCCGCGCTCGTCTGCGTCAGCTCCACCGAGTACCAGTTGGCGCCGCCGTCCGGCGACATCTCCACCACCCAGGCATCCTCGCCGGGGTTGGCGCCGGCGTCGTTCGAGTACCAGCGCTGGTACTCGATCATCGGCTGCTCGAGGCCGCCGAGATCGAAGGCGCTGGTGGTGAGGGTGGTGGCGCCCCCGTCGACGTCGGCGTCGCCGATGGCGCCGCCGACCGTTCCCTGGCCGGTCACCCAGCACTGCACGCCGGGATCCGGGGTGTGGTCGTCCTCGGGCTGCACGGTGCCGCCGCCGGTGCCGATCGGATCGACCCGCACCCACTGGCCGGTCGACGCATCGCCGCCGACCGTCCACGACGGGTCACTCTCCATCTCCGTCCAGTAGAAGGCATCCGGCAGCGTGAAGTCCTGCTCCAGCGGCTGACTGGCGACCACGTCGATGGCGGCCGTCGCCGGCCCGTAGCGGAAGCGCTCGGCCCGGGCGGTGTAGCTGCCGGCCGGCACCGAGGGGAAGCCATAGCTGCCGTCCGGTCCCGACGTGGTCGCCAGCGGCGTGGCGTCCAGCGTCACCATGGCGCCCTCGATCGCCACGTCGCCGCTCGATGTGACGGTGCCTGCCAGGCTGCCCGCCGGCAGCGCGTTCATGGCGATGTCGATCTCCTCGGTCTGGCTGGCGGTGATGGTCACGAAGCGTTCCTCGGGCGCGTAGCCGAAGGCCTCGATCTCGAGCGTGTAGTCGCCCGGCGCCAGGTTGGCCGCGAAGGTACCGTCGGGCCCGGTCTCGCGCGTGGTCCCGGCCTCGACGATGGTGACCGTCGCGCCCTCGATCGGGTCGGTGGTCGCGGCGTCACGGACGGTGCCGGTGACCGCGCCGAGCACGGCATCGAACTCGAGGATGAACAGACCGTTGGTGATGTCCGAGACGTAGACGATCCCCTCCTGCGCGGCGAAGGGGTAGACCCCCCAGGCGCCCTCGTACAGTCCGCCGCCGGCATAGGTGTCGTAGTAGCCGACCTCCTCGACGTTGGCGGGGTCGGCGAGCGACAGGATGCGCAGGCCCTCGGTGTAGTAGGAGACGTAGCAGTAGCCGCCGCGAATCATGGCGTTGTGGGCGCTGGAGCTCGAGCCCGTCTGATAATCATCGAGGAAGGTCGGGTTGCCGAGGCTCGTGATGTCCCAGAAGTTCAGGTGGCCGCCGGAGGTCTCGTCGGAGGTGACGAGCACGGTCTGGTCGGCGCTGGTCCAGGTGTTGTGGGTCGAGGCGCCCGGATAGGTCCAGCTCGAGATCTCGGTGATGTTGGCCGGATCGTTGACGTCGAGGACCGCCGCTCGACCCTCGTAGATCAGCGCGGCGTAGGCGAGCCCGTTCTTGACATAGACGTCGTGGATGTAGCTCACGTTCCACGAGCCGAGGAGGGTCGGATCGACCGGGTCGGCATTCAGGTCGTAGACCAGCATGCCGCCGCCGAAGCCGTCGTGGCCGACCACGTAGGCGCGCCCCGTCGCCGTGTCGATGAAGAGATTGTGCGCGCTGTTGAAGTCGGCATAGACGTTGTTGACGAGCGTCGGGTTCTCCGGATCGGCGAGGCTGACGATCTGCAGGCCGCGCTGGCTGATCGGGTTCGGCTCCTCCGTGACCATGTAGCAGTGGTCGCCGAAGGTCTTCATGTCGCGCCAGATCGAGTCCGGGCCGTCGATGAAGCCGACGCGCACCGGGTTGGACGGATCGGTCACGTTGTAGAAGGCAGTCCCGGAGTAGGTGCCCAGGATGGCGTACTCGGCTCCCCCCGGGGCCGTGTAGCCCCAGATGTCGTTGTAGCTGGCATCCTCGTTGACCTGTGCGAGCAGCGTGACGTTGTCGGCGATCTGGGCGGGGACGACCTCCGGGGTCCAGGCCTGGAGCGTCATCACGGCGACGGCGGCGATCATGACGCGCAAGGCGTGGCGCACGCGGTTCTGTTGCACGGCTCGTAGCCTCCTCGTTGGCCACAGGGCCCCCCGAGCGGCGAGCGGGCCGGGGACGGGCCGCGCCTCGGTCAAGGGAAGCGGTGGGCTGGGGGGGTGGAGGGACCGGCCTCCGGCCGGGTCGAGGCGGCAGCGCGTGGCGGGCGAGCCCTGGACGCGCGGGCCCAGGGGAGCCGGTGATCGACCGGTCCGGGGATCAGGATCCCTTATTTACAGTATCAGTATTAGGAATGCTCGGAGGGCCCGGAGATTCCCCGGATCCGGCGCCTCTGGAGGCGATTGCGGCCCGTTGCGCGCGCCGTGCTGGCTGGCGACCGGTGGTCAGCGACCGCGGGCCAGCGCCTCGAGGCGCTCGATCCGCTGCTCGATCGGCGGATGGGTGCTGAACAACGAGGCCAAGCTCTTGCCGCGCAACGGATTGACGATGAAGAGGTGAGCCGTCTCGGGTCCCGCGGCGAGCGGCCGCCGGGCGGCCATGGCCTCCAGCTTGCGAAGCGCGCTGGCCAGCCCGAGGGGATTGCGGGTCAGCTCGGCGGCGCCGGCATCGGCGGCATACTCGCGCGAGCGCGAGATCGCCATCTGCACGAGCATGGCGGCGATCGGCGCCAGGATGCTCATGGCGATCAGACCGATCAGACCGCCGCCGTTGCGGCGGTCGCTGCCACCGCCGCCGAAGATGGCCGCGAAGCGCGCCATGCTGGCGAGGATCATGATGGCGCCGGCCAACGTGGCGGCCATCGAGCTGATGAGGATGTCGCGGTGCCGGACGTGGGACAGCTCGTGCGCCATGACCCCCTCGATCTCGGCGTCCTCGAGCTGGTCGACGAGCCCGCGCGTCGCCGCGACCGCGGCGTGCGCCGGGTCGCGCCCGGTGGCAAAGGCGTTCGGCGTGTCGGACGGGATCAGGAAGACCCGCGGCATCGGCAGTCCGGCACGCTCCGCCAGTCGCTGGACGATGCCGTGGAGACGCGGCGCACTGCTGGCGTCGACCTCCTGGCCGTGGTAACGGGCGAGGACGATGCGGTCGGAGAACCAGTAGGCACCGAGGTTCATGATCGCGGCGAGCACGAGGGCGACGACCGCTCCCTGCCGGCCGCCGATCAGCTGTCCGGCGAGGACCAGGAGCACCGTCAGGACGGCGAGCAACAGCGTGGTCTTGATCGCATTCATGGCACTGATTGAACCTCGCCGGCCGCCCGGAGTTCCCGTCGCGCGCCGGCCGTGGGCGGGCGCAGGCGGCGGCGCTAGCGCCAGGCGGTTGCCTCCTCCCAGGCCCGCGCCGCGAGCCCGCGGAGGCCGCGCCGGGCGGTGCGCCGGCTGTGCCCGACCAGCGACTCGAAGAGCTCGAAGAGGCGCGTCGCCTGGCGCTGGGCGTCCAGCCGCGCCGCCGCGTTGCGCGCTCCACGGGCCAGGAGACCGGCCAGCGCCGGGTCGTCGAGCAGCGCGTCGATGGCCTCGCTCAGGTCACCGGATTCCGGCGCCACCAGGAGCCCGTTGCGCCCCGGCTCGACCAGATCGCCGATGGCGGGACCGACGCTGGCGACCACCGGCACGCCATGGGCCATCGCCTCGAGGAGCGACAGCCCCTGGGTCTCGGTCACCGACGGGAAGACGAAGAGCGTGGCGGCGGCGAAGTAGGGCCTGAGCCGGTCGTGGTCGACCCAGCCGGTGAAGCGCACGTGGCGCCCGATGCCCAGGCGTGCGGCGTCGCGCTCGAGCTGCTGCCGGCCCGGTCCATCACCGACCAGGAGGAGGACGAAGTCGTCGCGCCACGCGGCGAGGCGACGCGCCGCGGCCAGGAGCAGGTCGAGGTTCTTCTCGCGGGCCAGGCGCCCGACGTAGAGCAGGACCCGGCACTCCGCCGGCAGACCCAGCGTCGCGCGTGCCGTCACCTGCTCCGCCGCGTCGAGGCGTGCCGGCAGCGGCACCCCGGTCTCGAGCACCTCCACCGGGCGGCGCACCCCGTAGCCGCGGAGCACGCGCTGGATGTCGGTGGACGGTGCCAGCACGAGGTCGTGGAGGTTGCAGAACCAGCGGCTGTAACGTGGTGCCGCCAGCTTGCCGAGACGCGCCGCGACCTTGAGGTAGTGGACGTACTCGGCGAAGTAGGTGTGGTAGGTGTGCACGATCGGCACGCCCAGCTTGCGGGCGATCGAGATGCCCGCGTAGCCGATCTGGAACGGCGTCTGGGTGTGGATCACGTCGAGCTCCTCGCGCTGCGCCAGGCTGAGAAGCCGCCGGAGGAACGGCAGACCGATGCGGTGGCCGGGGCCGATCAGCGAGCGCATCGACGGCACCCAGTGGATGGTGTCGATCCCGGGCAGATCGTACGGGACGGTGATGGCCGGTGCGGTGCGCGCGGCCGGCGGACGACGCGGCGGTCGGGGTGCGAACACCACCGACTCACAGCCCAGGTCGATCAGCTCGGCTGCGAACGACTCGATGGAGACCACGACACCGTTGAGATTGGGTCGAAACGTGTCGGTGAAGAAGCCGACTCGCATGACGGCTGGACCCCCGTCCTGAGCCGCTCGCGTGGCCCCTCTTGGCCGGCCCCGGGCGATGCGGGGGCGCATGCATGGACCGCGAGCGTGCAGCGCAAGCGACGGAGCCTACCACAACGCCGCCGGCGCCGCCATGTGACCGCGTCGATCCACTCAACGCTTGTATTCCACTCAGATAGATAGTATCCTGGACCTTCCCGGCGACCGTCCGTGCCCCGCAACTCGTTGGCGAGCCATGCGTTCACCCCAATCTCCGAGCCCCGGGCGCGCCCCGTCGCAAGCCCCCGGCCGCCCCTGGTCGGGGGCCACGGGCGAGCTCTTCCCGGCGTGCGCCGCGACCGCACCGGCGATGCGACGCGCGTCGCACCCGCTCCTCGAGCCGTGCTGGGACGCCGACGCCGACATCCTCGTCGGGACCAGTGGCTTCAGCTTTGCTGACTGGGTCGGTCCGTTCTATCCGCACGGCTTCGGCGCCCGCGACATGCTGCCCTACTACAGCCACCGTTTCGCGGCGGTCGAGATCAACTCGACCTACTACCGGATCCCGCCGCCGCGCACGTTCTCGGGGATGGCCAACCGGGTTCCGGCCCGCTTCCGCTTCACGGTCAAGGCGCACGGCTCGATGACCCATGCGCGCCGGCTCGATCCGGGCATCGTATCGGCGTTCGTCGCCGGTCTCGAGCCGCTCCGGGAGACCGGCCAGCTGGCCGGCGTGCTGGCGCAGCTGCCCTGGAGCTGCCGCGCGACACCGGCGCATCGCGCGCACCTCGCCGCGCTGCGCCGCGCCATCCCCGACACGCCGCTGTTCGTCGAGTTTCGCCACGCGAGCTGGGCACGGCCGGAGACCTGGTGTTTCCTCCGCGATCATGGCCTCGGCTACGCGGTGGTCGACGAACCGCGGCTCAAGGGGCTGATGCCACCGGTGGCGCGCCTGACCGGCACGGTGGGCTACATCCGCCTGCATGGTCGTAACGCCCGCTGCTGGTGGGGGCACAGCGGCTGGGAGCGCTACGACTACCGGTACACGCGGGCGGAGCTCGGCGCCTGGGCAGCGGTGGCGCGACGCCTGGCCGAGCAGGCCGAACAGGTGTTCGTGTTCTTCAACAACTGCCATGCCGGCAACGCCGTGCTGAATGCGATCGACCTCGGACGGGAGCTCGCCGCCGCCGACCGGTCCCTCGTGGCGCCGGCATCCGGATCGCCGGGAGGTGGGACCGCGTGCCACAGCTGAGCTTTCTCGGGCCCTCCGGCCCGGCCGGAGGGTCGCCGGGCCGGACGGCGGCCAGTCGCGGCGCGCCGCTGGCGGCGCCGGTGACGGGCGATCGGCAGCCGCCGCCGCCCGCCTGGGCGGACGCCTACCTCGAGCACCTCGCGCGGCAGCCGGCCGACGCCGGTCGTCTCGTCCACGTCGAGCGCCTCGCGGCGCGTCCGCCGCGCTACGCGCCGCTGTCGCCGCCGCTGCCGCCCGCCCTCGCCGACGCTCTTGCCGCCTGCGGCGTCGAGCGGCTCTACGCCCATCAGGCGACCGCCATCACGCGCATCCGGGCGGGCGAGGACATCTGCGTGGTCAGTGGCACGGCGAGCGGCAAGTCGCTGTGCTACAACGCGCCCGTCCTCGAGCGGCTGCTCGCGGAGCCATCCGCCACGGCGCTCTACCTGTTCCCGACCAAGGCGCTGGCGCAGGATCAGCTGCTGGTGCTCGAGCGGCTGGCCACGGCCTCGCCCGAGCTCGCACGTCGCCTGCGCGCCGGCACCTATGATGGCGACACGACCCCGCACGCCCGCCGCAAGCTGCGGCAGCAGGGCAACCTGATCCTGTCGAATCCCGACATGCTGCACCAGGCGGTGCTGCCTCATCACACGCGCTGGGGACGCTTCCTGGCCGCGCTCGCCACGATCGTGGTCGACGAGGTGCACAGCTATCGCGGCATCTTCGGCGCCCACGTCGCCAACGTCATGCGCCGGCTGGTGCGGCTCTGCGAGATGCACGGTTCGCACCCGTCGTTCGTCGCCTCGTCGGCTACCATCCGCAATCCGGCCGAGATCGCGTCGCGCCTCGTCGGCCGGCCGGTAGCCGCGATCGACGAGGACGGCGCGCCGCGCGGTCGGCGCATCGTCGCCTTCTGGAACCCGCTCGGGTCGGGCCCGGGCGTGGCGGTGGCCGGCGATGGCGGGTTCGGCGATGGCGGGTCCGGCGGTGGCGGGTCCGGCGGTGGCGGGTCCGGCGATGGCGGGTCCGGCGACCGCGAATCCGGCGGCGCCTCCTGGGCGGAGCCGCGCATCGAACGCCCGGCGGCGCTCGATGCGACGCGACATCTGGTGGATCTCGTGCGGCGCGGCGTGCAGACCATCGTCTTCACGCGATCGCGCGTCACCGCCGAGCTCGTGCTGCGCTACGCCCGCGACGAGCTGGCGCTCCGGCGCGGCGGCCTCGCCGACCGCATCCAGGCCTACCGCGCCGGCTACCTGCCCGGCGAGCGCCGCGAGATCGAGCGCCGGCTGCACGCCGGCGAGCTGATCGGCGTGGTCTCGACCAACGCCCTCGAGCTCGGCATCGACATCGGCGGGCTCGATGCCGCCATCCTGCTCGGCTTCCCGCCGACCATCGCCAGCGCCTGGCAGCAGGCGGGTCGCGCCGGCCGGCAGGGGCGCGAGGCACTGGTCATCGCCGTCGCCTACGCCGACCCCATCGACCAGTACCTGATGCGACATCCGCGCTACTTCTTCGGCCGCTCGCCGGAGCGCGCCCTGGTCGATGCCGACAACCCGCACGTCGTTGCCGGTCACCTCGGCTGCGCGGCGCACGAGCAACCGCTGGCCGATGGCGAGCTGACGCGCTTCGGTCCGCTGGGCCCGGCGGTGCGCGACATCCTCGTCGAGGAGGGACGTCTCCACCGGGTCGCCGGCCGCACCTTCTGGTCGGAGCCGGAGCTGCCGTCGCGTCGTGTCAACCTGCGCACGATCTCCGACGACACCTACACGATCCTCGATGCCGCCGACGCCGGACGGGTGATCGGCACCGTCGACGGCATCAGCGCCCTCGAGCTGGTCTATCCCGAGGCGATCTACCTGCACGAGGGGATGACCTACTACGTGCGCGAGCTCGATCTCGAGCAGAAGGTGGCGTTCGTCGAGCAACGCGACGTCGACTACTTCACCCAGCCGGTGCTGGACGACTGGGTTCGCGTCGAGTACGAGGGGGAGTGGCGCTGGCTCGGCGATGCGGCGAGCGCGCCAGCGGCGACACCGGCAGCGACACCGGCGCCGGAATCGAGCGCCGCTGCTCGCGCGCCCGTCATCCACGCCGATGGAAGCCCGGTCCCGGTGACCACGCCAGCCGCGCGCACCATCGTCACGCCGGTCGCCGGCATCGAGCGGCCGCGCCTGGCGACGGGCGAGGTCGAGGTCAGCTGGCAGACGACGGCCATGCGGCGGATCCAGTTCCGCACCAAGGACTCGATCGGGCATCGCGCCCTCGAGCTGCCACGTCTCACGCTACCGACGCGGGCGACCTGGCTCTGGGTGGGCGAGACACACTGGCGGGCGATCGTCCGGCGCGGCCGCCAGCCGCTCGAGCCGCTCAGCGGCCTGCGCAACCTGCTGGTCACCGTCGTGCCGCTGCACGTCATGTGCGATCCGTCCGACCTGGGCGGTGTCATCGACGGCAGCAACACCGGCCGGCCCTGCCTCTACCTCTTCGATCGCTATCCCGGCGGCCTCGGCTTCTGCGAGCGTGCCTTCGTCCTGTTCGAGGAGCTGCTCGAGGCGTGTCTCGAGCTGGCGCGCGACTGCCCGTGTCGCGACGGGTGTCCGTCGTGCGTCGGGCTGCCGGTGCTACGGCCGGCGCAGCAGCAGGACCCGGACGCCGGCTGCGGCTGGACGATTCCCGACAAGGCACTGACCATCGAGCTGCTCGAGCGCCTGCGGTGCCGCGACGGCGCGGCCCGCCCGACGCCGCCAACCGCGCCACGCAGACGGTGATGACGATGACCTGGAGAGCTCCCGACAGCACGGACGCGCGCCTGCGCCGGCGCCTGTCGCGGCTGGTGCGCGGGCAGGTGAACGGCGCCGCGCCGGGCGACTTGGGTGCGACCGCGGAGCCGGCAGCCGCTGCGCCGGTGCACGACGCGGTGGCGCTCGACGAGCTGCTGGGCGGTCGCGAGGTCACCGGCCTGCGGGGCGGCGTCTACGTCCACTCGCTGACGCGCGACGCGCGCGACCAGGGC
>JASFRE010000142.1:0-9157 GCA_050115055.1 Candidatus Eiseniibacteriota bacterium
GTCCACCGAGGCACTCCCTCTCACGCATGGGCGTTGGCTCCTCCCGGCGCCCGGCCGTGGCCTCCGGCCGGCGCGCCGCGCGCGGCGCGGCCGGAGCGCCCCGTGCCGCTCCGGTTTGACAGACCCCGGAGCCGATGCTAGCGTGCCGGGGCGCCATGTGCGAGCGTCCACCGCGACCCCGCGGCCGCCGCGCGCGCCTGTCGCCCGCCCGGCACCGCCGGGCGCACCGACGTCCCGCCGCTCCAGGTGCCGTGCCCCCACCTGTGCCACGCTCGCAGGAAGGGTACGGAACCATGACCCGTCGCTCGTTCATACCGACCCTGGTGGTCCTCGTCTCCCTCGTCGCGCCCTCCGGGCGGCCGGCCATGGCGGACGACACGTCCGGGTCCTTCCCCGAGGTCGGCGCCATGTTCGGCGACCCGCTGGCCGACGCTCACGCTCGCGGCGGGTTCCTCGCCACCGCGGCCGGACCGAGCGCGGTGCTGGCGCTACCGGCGGCGATCGCGAATGCCCCGGGCTCCCGGTCCCTCGTGCAGCTCGACATCATCGAGGGCCACTTCGCCGGCGGCCTCTTCGCCTGGCAGCCGGGCCGGATCGCGCTCGGCTACCGGCACGTCGACTCGCGCGTCCTCGGCTACGACGAGGACCAGTACATGCTGGTCCTGGGTCGCTCCCGGCCGGGCAGCGTCTGGGGCACCGAGGTCGCCTGGATCCGCAACGACGTCGCCGGCGCCGCCGACGCGCTGACGCTCGGCGCCTCGATGGCACTCCGGCCGTCGCCCCGCCTGTCGCTGGCCGCGCGCGTCATGCACCTGAACCGTCCCCACTACCTCGACGACCGCCTGCGTCGCACGATCGGCATCGGCCTCGGCCTGCACGGCATGCAGCGGCGCCTGACCCTCGCCACCGACCTCTTCCTGCGCGACGACGGCGCGGACGACCTGCTGGTGCGCTACGGTGCCGAGGTCCGGCCGGGCAACGGGGTCCACCTCGGGCTGGCGGTCGACAACGAGGGCGGCTTCCGTCTCGCCCTCGCTCTCACGGACCAGCAGAACCAGGTCGGCTACGGCTTCGGCAGCGAGTCGAGCGGTCGGCACCGGCAAACGGTACACCTGGGATACGAGGAGCAGCGCGCCGGCAGGGGGCGTCGCCTGCCGGGGCGCTAGTCACTGGCTAGCGCCGCCCGAAGGGCCGGCGGCGGCGACGGCTGCTGGTGCGTCCAGCGCGGCGCGTCCACTGCGGCCGGAAGCTGCGCCGGCGACTGCCGGGCGTCGAGGCCTGCTCGCGCTGCGTCAGGTAGATGAAGACCATGCTCACGACGAACGCGATGAAGGCGATGGGACCGAGGAGTTCCATGGCTCCGGCCGCGGGGGATCGTCGGTCGGACGGCTAGCGCTTGCGCTTCAGCATGCGGATCCGGGTACCGCTCGAAAAGTCGAAGTCGAGCTCGTCCATCATCTGGCGCATGATGAAGATACCCCGTCCGCGCTCCTTCAGGATGTTGTCGGGACTCGTCGGGTCGGGCAATCGATCCGGATCGAAGCCCTTTCCGGGATCCTCGACCTCGATCACCAGCTGGCCGGGATCGACGATGAACCTGAGGCGCACGCGGTGACCGTCGGTCTTCGGGCAGCCGTGCTGAATGGCGTTGGTACCCGCCTCGATGACGGAGATCGACACGGCCGTGGCGTCCTCTTCCTTGAACTCCATGAGCTCGTTGACCGCCGCGACCACGTTGTCGACGAGATCGAGGAACTCGAGCTTGGCCGGGATCGAGAGCAGGACGGCGCCCGCGTCGTCGCTGTCGTTCTTGGATCGCTCCATCGTGTCCTCAGGCGTGTCGTCCGCCGGATCTCCGGCCGGAGGGGTCACGCACCTGCCCCGGCCAGGTCGGTCACCGGGACGTCAAGCCACTCCGGGGCTCAGAAGCTCGCGAGCGCCTGCGCCTCGTTATCGTAGGTCTCGAAAATCATGTTGAGCCTAGTCACCATCAGGATGCTCTCGACGCGGCTCGAGATCCGGCAGAGTTTCAGCGCGCCTCCGTCGCGTTTCACGGTGTGTGCGGCGGAGATCAGGATGCCGAGCCCGGTGGAGTTGATCCAGTCGACACCGCTCAGATCGATGAGGATCTTCTGGTGACCGTCGGCGAGCTCGCGCTTGACGGTCTCGTGAAAGGTCTCGGCGTCCTTGCCCCCCATCAACTTGCCCGTCATCGCGAGCACCATCACCCCGTTCTTCTCGCTCCTCGAAACCTTCATGCGGATCCTCCCTCGAACCACGTCCACCGCGCCGCGGCACGGGCCGGGCGAACGCATGATACTCCATGCCAGAGCCGGGCGGCAACCGACCCCGCCACGACGTGACCGAACCGGGGGGCTCGCCGCACCGGCGCGTCGCTCATTGACCATGCACCGGAGCGGCGGTCGCGGGCTCGCCGTGCACCGCCCGCCCCGCGGGGCCACCCTCCGGACCCTCGACCCGCAGCACCAGCAGGGTCATGTCATCGGCCAGTTCACCCCCTCCCGACCAGTCATGGCAGCGCCGTACCAGGTGATCGAGCACCTCGGCAGCCGTCAAGCCCGGCTCGAGATCGCGCAGGCAGCACTCCAGCCGCTCGGTGCCGAACATCTCCGACTCGAAGTCGCCATGCTGACGCGCCTCGGTGAGGCCGTCGGTGTAGAGCACGAGGAGGTCACCGGCCTCGAGCTGGACGCTGGCCTCCTCGAAGGTCGCATCCGGGACCGCACCCAGCAGCATGCCCCCCTGCCCCAGCTCCTCGATGCGCCCGTCACGTCGCCGGAGCAGTGGACGGTCGTGCCCGCCATTCGAGTAGGTCACGACGAGCTCGCGGCGATTGACGCAGGCGAGGAAGAAGGTCACGAACTCGCGGGGGCTGGTCGACTCGTGAATGAGCACGTTCATCGATTCGAGAATGGTGCGCGGTGAGCGCAGGCGGGCCGCCGTCGTGCGCAGCGCCGCACGCGTCATCGACATGAGCAGCGCGGCCGGCACCCCCTTGCCCGACACGTCGCCGATCGCCACCATGATCTCCTCGTCGTTGATCCGGATCGCGTCGACGTAGTCACCGCCGACGTGCTTCGAGGGGACGTTGACGACCGACACCTCGATCGGCGGCTCCGACGGCAGCCGCGACGGCAGGAAGCTCTGCTGCACCTGCCGCGCGAAGCGGAGCTCCTCCTCGAGGACACTGCGGGCGATCGACTCGGCGTGCAGGTGGGCATTGCGGATCGCCACGCCCACCTGATAACCGAGCGTCGTCAGGAGCGCCCGATCCTCGGCGTGATAGCCGCCGCCGGTCAGCTTGGTCCCTAGCAACAGCACCCCGAGCAGCTCGCCGCCGTGGGCCAGTGGCACCGCCAGCAACCTGGACAGGTCACGGGGAACCTGGGCCTCGGTGGTGGCGAGCGCGTCGTGCACGTAGGGCAGTTCGTGGGTCGTCCAGTCCCCCTGGTCGAGCACCTGCAGGCACTCGACCTCCGCCGGTTCGAGCCCGAAGCTGGCCGCCGCCGCCAGCCGCTGGCCGGGACCGGAGCGCATGAACAGCGCCGCCCGGTCCACCATCAGGCTCGACTCGAGCATCATCACCACGCGCTGCGCTAGGTCGTCGAGCTTGAGCACGGTGGAGACGTCGTAGGCCAGCTGGCGGAGCACCGCCCGATAGTCGCCGCGATCACGGATCAGGAGCCCCTCGAGCCATTCCTCGAGGCGACCGGCCACGGGGTGAAAGACGAGGAGCCCGACCACCAGGAAGGCGGTCTCCATGATCCGGGTGTCGACCTGCACGAGACCGGCCATCACCTGGCTGATCCGGTGAATGACCGTGACGTAGATCGCCAGCAACAGACCGCTGGCGGCGCCGAACAGGATCGACCGCCGCGCCAGGATCTTGGCGTCGAGGAAACGGTAGCGGACGATCGAGTAGGCGATCGACAGGCTCGCCGTGACCAGGGCGCCCACCGTCAGGGCGACACGCAGCACCGGCTGGACGTCGAGTCCGATCAGCTCCGGCAGCGGCACGGCGAGCGCGTAGAGGGTGAAGCAGCCGCCCATGCCGGCCATCATGACCCGGATCTGGGCGCGCAGCCGGCGGTTCGGCGCCAGGCGCAGGGAGACGCGCAGCGCCAGGATCGCGAGCACCATGTAGGCCAGATTGACCAGCGAGAACAGCGAGGCATTGATCGCGAACAGGAGCGCGATGCCGAGATCGAGCACGTGCAGGAGACGATCGATCAGCACCATGCCGGTCGCGAGGTTGGCGAGCTGCCAGTTCTCGTCGGGCGGTCCCAGGAGCGCCAGCGCCAGGTGCGCGAGGTAGGGAACGAACAGCAGCCACTGCAGGCTAGGCAGGCGCCGGATGATCTGCCGCTCGCGCGGGAAGAGGGCGGCGAAGAGCAGGAAGGTCGGGAAGATCAGCTCCCAGAGCGAGCCGAAGCTCGACAGGAGACCGACCTCCGCCTCGAGGAGCTTCGGCTCCTCGCGAGAGATGGCGAAGTCGATGGTCCCGAAGACGGCACCGACGCTGCCGAGCAGCAGCATCGACCCGAGAACCCAGTTGAGCTTCTGGCGCGGGTTCTCGCGCACGATGGTGAGACCGAGGAGCGCTGCGACCGCTCCGGCCACCAGGGTCAGCGTCGGTAGTGCCAGTGACAGGTCCAAGTCGACTCACCTCGCGCGGCCCGCGGGGACCGCACGACCGGGACGTCAGATCTCGAGGACGGTGCCGGCGGGCACCCAGCCGAACAGCTCGTCGGTCAGCCGGATCTCGATCCACCCGGCGGCTTCGCGCCGCAGCTCGACCCGCGTCCCCTCGTGCAGGGTGAAGCGTGCGGTGTCCTCGGCACCGGGACCGGTCCGGACCGGGACCGTCGGGGCGACGACGACGGCCATCGACCGGCCCCAGACGGCATGCGCCCGCTCGGCGGCGAGTGCCGTAGCCAGGCCCAGGACGGGGATCCAGATCCAGAGCGCCCGGAGCGCCAGGCCGCGCCAGCGCGGCACGAGGCGCGCGACCAGGACTATGAAGATCCCGGACCAGTAGAGCAAGGCGGCAGCGAGGAGCGCCTCGCGCGCCGAGATCGCCCGGACCAGCCCCGCCAGCCGCTCGAGGAAGGCGGAGGTGCCGCTCTCCGGCACGACGTCCACCGACCTCGATCGGGCGAAGCGCAGGTTCGCCTCGAGATCCGGGTCCCGCGGGGCCAGGCGCCGGCCACGCTCGTAGGCGACGATCGCCTCGCCGAGCTCGCCGGCCCGCAGCAGCGCGTTGCCCAGGTTCAGGTAGAGATCCGGCGAGGCCTGTCCCCCCGCCAGCACCGAGGCATAGAGGTGCGCCGCGCGCGCGAAGTCACCCTCCTGGTAGTAACCGTTGGCACGCGCGAAGCGCGCGCGCGGATCGGCCGGGACGTCCAGCTGCCCGAGCGAGTCGGTAAGGCTGGCGACCCGACCCGCCAGGTCGTCGGCGGCCGCCGGGCAGGTGGCCGGCAGTCCCGCGGCGAGCAGGACGACCGCGAGCATGGCGGCGCGGGTCGCCCCCCGCCGCCGGCGTCGGCCCACTCCCCGGTCCCCGTCTGTCGTCCCGTCCCTCATCCGACGCTCCGCTCCATGAGTATCATGACGTGTGACGTGGCGGCCGGGATGCGTCACCCGACGCCGTGCCTTGGCGTCGCCCTCAGAGGCGACGGCGCTCGAGCTCCCGGAGGATGGCCGTCGCCTCGTCGAGCAGCACTTGCCGATCAGGCGCGCCGGCCGCCGCCGGGGCGAAGCGGCCGAACTCGCACTGCTCGACGCAGCGCCGGAAACGATCGACCAGCTCCCTGTCGACGCCGCGCTCGCCGAGGAGGCGGGTCGCCCCGTCGAGGGTCATGCCGGGCGCCGCGAGGTTGGCGCGATCGGCGACGTAGCCGGTGAGCACCGCCTGCAACGCCCCGAAGAACGCGTCGGCGCTGCCGCCATCCTGCAGCCGCTGCGCCTCGCGGAGCCGGCGCGCGGCCAGCCGGCCCGAGCGCGCCAGGCGCGCGTAGCCCTGATCGACGCGCAGCCGATCGACGTGGCGACCGAGCGCCAGGCCGGTCGCCAGGCACACGAGCGGCACCAGCTGCAACGCCCAGAACGTCCGGGACCGGTGCAACGGCTCGAAACGCTGACCGAGGCGCGGATCGCCGAGCCGGATGAAGCTGAGCGATGGCGGGACGTCCTCGAGCGCCGGGCCGCGGCCGGTCACCGGGCCACCGGTCCCGGGGTCGCCGTCACCGGGCGTCACCCTGAGCTCGAGGGGACGCGTGCGGATCTCCCGGTAGGTGCCGGTCGCCGGGTCGAAGTAGGCGTACTCGATCGCCGGCAACGTGTAGGTGCCCGGTGCCTCGGGGATGAAGGCCTTGCGGAGCGTGCGCACGCCGCCCAGCCGGTCGCCTTCCGTGTACTCGTCGACCGTCGTCTCCGCCATGTAGGAGCGCAGCCCCTCGACCTCGGGCAGCTCCGGGTCGCCGACCGAACGCGTGTTGCCGAGACCGCGGATCGCCACGCTGAGCGTCGCCGCGTCGCCGACCGCGACCTCCTGCTTGTCGAGCGTCGCCTCGATCGTGTAGCGCCCGACCGCACCGTTCCAGCTACCGGGCCGACCGCTGCGCGGCAGGTCGCTGACCGTGATGGAGATCGGATCGGTCTCCACCGAACGTCTCTCCGTGCGCCCGAAGGCATCGAACAGGCTGAAGGGGTCGCGCAGCGGGTCGCCCCGGAGACGCAGACGGAAGTCGGCGCGCGCCGAGCCAATGGTCAACCTGCCGGCGTCGGTCGGGAACAGCACGAAGCGCCACTCGGCGACCCCGTAGCGCTGACCTCCGATGTCGGTGACGTAGGTCTTGACCTCGTCCGGCGCCTCGACCCAGAAGCCGGTCAGGGACGGACGTTCGAGGTAGAGCTCATCGACGCGCACCTTGTGGCGGAAGCGGATGACGAGATCGACCTGCTCGCCGATGTAGACCCGATCCGGCGTCGCCTCGGCATCGATCAACACCGGGCGCTCGTCACCGCTGCCCGGCGACGCGCCCGCCCGCGGCCGGAGCTGCGGCGGTGACTGCTGACTGCGCGGATCGGCATCGGTCACGGTCAGCGACAGGGGGTGCGTGGTCAGGCGCTCCTGGTCGACCTCGACGGCGATCGGCGGGATCTCGAAGCTGCCGGTGCGACGTGGTACGAGCTGGTAGGTGAAGATCGTCGAGGTGGTGGTCTTGAAGTTGACGATGTTGACCACGCGCTGCGATCCGGCACTCAGCACCATGAAGTCATCCAGCGCCGGCAGCTCCGGCTCACCGGCACGGCTGGTGCCGCTCACCGTCACGGTCAAAATCGCCCGCTCACCCATGGCGATGCTCTGGCGGTCGAGGACGGCCTCGACGGTGACCTCGGCCTCCGCGGCACGCGCGCCGCCAATCACGCCAGCCACGACCAGCACGAGCAGGGACAGGGCACTTGCCGTGCGCCGGCCCGGCGCCGACGATCGACGACGCATCCGTGACGTTCTCACCAGTCCTTCTCCACGTCGAGCCGTTGACGGCGCGAGCGGAAGCGCTCGCGCAGGAGCTGGAGCTCGTCGTCGTTCAGCGCCTCGAGCCAGCGCCGAGCATCCTCGGGGGACATGCCGGCTGGCGGCTCCTGGTCGCCCGGCGGTTGCTCGGCGGCCGGCGCCTGCGGCGCGTTCTCCGGCTGCTCGGCGCTGTCCTGCTGCGGTTGCGGCTCGTCGTCCTGCTCCTGCCGCTGGTCGTCCTGCGGCTGCTCCTGCTGCTGCTGCCCCTGCTGCTGGTCCTGCTGCTGCCCCTGCTGCTGGTCCTCCTGCTGATTCTCCTGCTGCTCCTCCTGACTCTGCTGCTGCCCCTGCTGACTCTGCTCCCCGTCCTGCTGCTCTTCCTGCTGCGGATTCCCCGGCTGTTGCTGATTGTCCTGTTGCTCGTCCTGCTCGCCATCCTGCTGTTCAGATTGATCCTGCTGGCGCTGCTGCTCCTCGAGCCGCTGCAGCGCCACCTCCAGGTTCCACTTGGCGTCGGCGTCCTGCGGCGTCCGCCGGAGGGTCTGCTCGTAGGCCTCGATCGCATCCTGCAGCCGCCCCTCCCGGAAGAGCGTGTTGCCGAGATTGTAGCTGATCGCCGGCGCCAGCCCGGAGTCGGCCCGCGCCCCCGCGCGCACGTAGGCAGCCATCGCCTCCTCGAACTCGCCGGCCTCGTGATAGGCGTTGCCGAGGTTGTAGTGCACCGCGGCGTTCGTGTCGTCCTTGTCGAGCGCGTCCAGATAGTGCTCGACGGCGGCATCCGGGTCGCCGTCGCGCAGCGCAGCGTTGCCGCGCTCGACATCGGCGGCGGCCGGCGTCGCGCCGGCCACGTGCGGCCCGAGGGCGCCGAGTGGCGCCAGGAGCAACGCGCCGACCACGGTGGCCCGCGTCGCCGCACGCCGGGCGCCGCCCCGGCGGCGCCCGAGACCGCGCTCTCCCAGCCACCGTGCGGTCGCCAGCAGCACGAAGGCCGCCACCGCGAAGATGTGGAAGCGGTCCTGATAGTGGGCGTGGAAACCGCCCTCGATCGCACGCTTCTCCATGGCGTCGATCTCCTCGTAGATCACGTCGGTCTCACGACCGTTGCCGGCCCGCACGTAGCGGCCGCCGGTTGCCTCGGCCACCTCGCGCAGTGTCGCCTCGTCGAGACGGCTCACCACCAGCTCGCCGCTCTGGTCGCGCTTGTACCCGACGCGCTCGCCACTCTCGTTCAGGACCGGGATCAGCTCGCCCGCCTCGCCGCCGATGCCGACCGTGATGATGCGAATGCCGCGCTCGGCTGCGCGGCGGGCGGCGGCCACCGGGTCGCCGCCGTGGTCCTCGCCGTCCGTGATGAGGACGATCGCCCGCCAGGGGCCCTCGTCACCGAGCACGTCCGACGCCTGGTCGATTGCCGCGCCGATGGCCGTCCCGGGGAGTGGCACGGTCTCCTGTCCGATGGCGCCCAGCAGCATGCGGGCAGCACCCTCGTCGACGGTCAGCGGGCACTGCACGAAGGCCTGTCCGGCGAAGACGACGATGCCGACCCGATCCCCGCGCAGGCGATCGAACAGGCCGCTCGCGATGCGGCGCGCGGCGTGCAGGCGATCGCTGTCAGGT
>JASFRE010000143.1:0-9099 GCA_050115055.1 Candidatus Eiseniibacteriota bacterium
CGGCTTCCGCCGGCTCGGGGTGACACTCCTTCACGTCCGTGACGACCCGGCCGACCCACCCTGTCCCGCCCCGACGCTCGAGGTCTGCGAGGCGCTCGCCCACACGGCGATCGGCTCGGACGCGCGCTTGCCGCTCGGACGCCATCTCTTGCTCGAGGGCGAGTGGCTGCGGACCGCGACCCGCACCGACACGCGCGGGGACGCGCCGGGCGCGACCTGGGCGACGGCCTATCGCCTGACCGGTGTCCTGCACCGGTCGCCCGTGACCCTGGCCTCGGCCTGGATCCACCTCGGCGCCGGCTTCGATGCGCCATTCGGCGCCGTGACCTACGCCGCCAACCGTCGCGGTCACCGGCACCGGCTGACGATCACGCACCGTGGCCTGGAGCTGACCGCCTTCTGGCGCTGGCGGGAGCCGGTCATCCGGGAGTGGCTGGACGCCACCACGCAGGCCACGGTCGGGGCGGAGCGCATCACCAGCATCGAGCTCGGCGCCGGGCTGCCCGCCGGATGGCGGGCACGGGCCGGCTACCAGCACGATCACCAGGGGGTCGAGGCGCGCGGGGACGCCGTTCGCGGCTACCGCGACGGGCGCCGCGACGTGACGGCGCTCGAGATCGCCTACGAGCGGCCGGGCCTGCGCCTCGAGCTGGACCAGCAGTGGCTCTGGGAAGCGCCCGCGGGGCAGGGGCTGGGAAACGGCACGGCGACCGTCGCCAGCGCCCGCCTGGTGGCGACCTTCTGACGCCGGGACGCCCGGCGGCGTCTCCGGCGCCTCAGGCGCCTCAACCGTCTCAGCGATAGAGGCGCTTGATCCGCCCCCACGACGCCGGCTCGACCGCCGTCACGACCTCCTGGTAGGCGCCGATGTGAGTGCCGGCCGGATCGCCGGCACCGATGCACGGGCTGCCGGTCGTCAGGTGCAGGTCGCACGCGGCGGGATCGAGCGACGGGCTCGCGCACAGCGGGTCGCTGACCATGCACTGACTGCCGGGCGGCGGCTCGTAGACCACCGGATCGACCGAGCTGCAGCCGCACCAGAGCGTGTAGTCACCGCCCTCCCCGGGCGGCTGCATCTCGCCGTTGCGGTAGGCGCAGCAGTGGGTGATCTCCGGCACGTAGCTCGGACTGATGATGCATCCCCACCCGTCGTTGAGCATGAAGATGCAATTCAACACACCGCTCTGCGTGTGATAGATCTCCTCCATCCACAGGCCGGTGCGATTGGCGTAGAACACGCAGTTCGACACCTGACCCTCGGTCATGCCGCGGTAATCGACGGCGGCGCGCTCCGGATAGCCGGGGGTACCGCCATTCATGATCACGCAGTCGCGGAGGTCGAGACGGGTGTGGGTGCCGACGACCCGGATGACCCCACCCTCCAGATCGAGAATGGCGCCATGACCGCGCAGCAGATTGGTGCCGCTGGTCAGGTAGAGGCTCCCGGTGTAGACAGCGAGGCTGTCGAGATCGCACACCAGGTCGTAGTTGCTGCCGGGCTCGGCGTGCGTCGTCCAGTAGCCGTGGAGCTCGATCTGGCCGCTCGCCGTGGTTGCTGCCAGGCCGGAGAGGATCAGGCAGAGGGCGACGGGAGACGTGCGGGCGCTGGTCGGGCACCGGGTGCCAGGGCGGCGTGACATGGCCACTCCCCTTCTTCGAGCTCGTCCACGCGCCGGGATGGGGTGGCTGCGGTCGGACAGGATCGCGACCGCGGGACGGTCGCCGTCACCGTCCGCGGTGTGCCACTGGTTGTTTCAAGCCTAGGAACTCGCCGCGCCGCTGTCAACGGCGGCCGTTGCCTGGCGCTCCACGCGGATGCAGGCCACCGCGTGATCGGCGGCCTTGAGCTCCAGCGGTGGCACCCCCTGGCTGCACTCCGGCACCGCGATCGGACAGCGTGGATGGAAGGCGCAGCCGGCCGGTGGATTGGCCGGGCTGGGCACGTCGCCGGTCAAGATCGTGCGCTGGGACTTGCGCTCCGGATCCGGGACCGGCACTGCCGACAGCAGCGCCTGCGTGTAGGGATGCAGCGGCTGTCGGTAGAGCTGCCGCGCCGGCGCGCTCTCGACGATCTTCCCGAGGTACATGACCGCCACGCGATCGGAGACGTGCTCCACGACGCTCAGATCGTGCGCGATGAACAGGAACGCCAGGTGCAGCTCGCGCTGCAGATCCTCGAGGAGGTTGACGATCTGCGCCTGGATCGACACGTCGAGAGCCGAGACCGGCTCATCGGCGATGATCAGCTTGGGGTCGACGGCGAGGGCGCGCGCCACGCCGATGCGCTGGCGCTGGCCGCCGGAGAACTCGTGCGGGTAGCGCCGCGCATGCTCCGGCGACAGGCCGACCAGGTCGAGCAGCTCGGCGATGCGGTCCTGGGCGCGCTGCCCGGTTGCCAGCCCGTGGATCGACAGCGCCTCCCCGAGCATGCTGCCCACGGTCATGCGCGGGTTCAGGCTCGAGTACGGGTCCTGGAAGATGATCTGCATCTCCTTGCGCAGCGACCGGAGCTCGCGCCGTCCGAGGGACAGGACGTCGCGCCCCTCGAAGTGCACCGAGCCGCCGGTCGGCTCGATCAGGCGGAGCAGGGCGCGACCGGTCGTCGTCTTGCCGCAGCCCGACTCGCCGACCAGGCCCAGCGTCTCGCCGCGGCGGATCGAGAAGCTGACCCCGTCGACCGCCTTCACCTGACCGACCACCTTCGACAGGATGCCGCGCCGGATCGGGAAGTGCTTCTCGAGATCGCGCACCGCAAGCAGCGCATCGTCCTTCGCGGGCTGGATCATGACGCCGCTCCCTGCCTCGGCATGAAGGCGATCTCGCCCGCCTTCCAGCAGGCGACGCCGTGTGGCCCCTGCCCCGCCTCGCCCGGCGCCGGCTCCAGCTCCGGCTCCTCGCGCCGGCAGCGCTCGTCGGCCAGCGGGCATCGCGGGTGGAACTTGCAGCCGGCCGGGAACTCGAGCGGATTCGGCACCGTGCCGGGGATCACCGCCAGCCGCTCGATCTCGAGGCCCAGCGTCGGGATCGAGGCGAGCAGCCCCTGCGTGTAGGGATGGACCGGCTGCTTGAAGATGCTGCGTGTCGAGGCGTACTCGACGATCTTGCCGGCGTACATGACGGCGACGCGGTCGGACACCTCGGCCACGACCCCGAGGTCGTGGGTGATGATGAGCACCGCCATGCCGAACTCTTCGCGGAGACGCGCGATGAGCTCCAAGATCTGCGCCTGGATGGTGACGTCGAGCGCCGTGGTCGGCTCGTCGGCGATCAGGAGCGCCGGGTTGCAGCTCAGCGCCATGGCGATCATCACCCGCTGCCGCATGCCGCCGGACAGCTGATGGGGGTACTCGTCGACCCGCTGCTCCGGCGACGGGATGCCCACCACGCGCAGCATCTCGATGGCGCGCTCGCGTGCCGCGGCCGGGCCGAGCTGCTGATGCAGCTGGATCGCCTCCATGATCTGGAAGCCGCAGGTGAAGACCGGATTGAGCGAGGTCATCGGCTCCTGGAAGATCATCGAGATCGCATTGCCCCGGATCGAGCGCATCTCCTGCTCGGAGAGCCCGAGCAGGCTCCGGCCCCGGAACAGGATGTCACCGCCGGCGATCTCGCCGGGAGGCTCGGGGATGAGCCGCAGGATCGAGAGCGACGTCACGCTCTTGCCGCAGCCGGACTCGCCGACCAGCCCCACGGTCTCACCCGCGTCGATGTCGAAGGTCACACCGTCGACGGCCTTCACGAGGCCCTCGTCGGTGCGGAAGTAGGTCCGGAGATCGCGGACCTCGAGCAGCTTGCTGGCCATGCGCCCACCGGTGCTGCGGCGCCCGCCGGGAGACCGTCGGTGATCCGGGCGGGATTCGCAAGTGTCTGCAGTACTTGAAGATGCGGAATCGACACAGCCTACGTAGGCGATCCGGCAGTGTCAAGCCCTGCGTATGGTCCGGCACTGCCACACCGGCTGTGATGCTCGCGTCACAGTGCGGCGCCGCCGGTCGCCGACGGCATCCCGCGCCCTCCGAAGAACTCGTTCTCGTGCCATGACTTGCGCCGCGCGCAGGACCCCCGCGGCGACGGGCACGCGGATTGCGTTGGCGGACACTCGGCGGGTGGGCACCCCCCCCGTTCGATCGACCCTCACCGGGGAAGCCAGGGTGGCTTGGCAGCACTGGGGCCTTGGGCTGCGATTGGGGTGCCCCTCGCCATCGACTTCATTGCCGCTCGTCGTCCCCGCCGTCGCCGATCGCTGACCCGCAGCGCGGCACGCGGCTCCGTCACCAGGGGCGCCGAGGAGGATCGTGAGACGCCGTGAGGACACGGCGCCTCACGAGGTCCAGGAGGAGCCTGTGATGCGCCCGCAGCCGACATCCGACGCTGCGACCGAGCCGTTCCGTCCTCGCGTGGCCAGGTCGCTCGCTGCCGCCGTGGTGGGTGCCGCCTTGATCCTCACCGTGGCCACCGGCGCCTGGGCGCCGTCCGCCGCGGTCGCCGCACCGGATCCGGTGGCCGCCGCTGCCCTGGCGATCGGCCGGGCGCCGGTCGACCGCCGCGACGGTCTGATCCGTCACCGCCGCCACCGCGCATCCGACGCGCTGCACTTCGTGACGCTGAAGTACGGTACCTACGACCCGAAGGGATCGCCCGACGGTGGGGCCTTTCTTGGCCTGCGGACGGGCGCCGAGTTCGACAACCGGCTGACCCTCTCCTTCAACGTCGATGCCTACTGGCGCTCCTACGCCGAGCAGATCACCATCGCCCAGGACGTCGATCCAAACGGCAACCTGATCACCGCGAGCATCACCCGCTTCGCCACCTCCTCGACCCTGATCCCGCTCGGCGTGTCGCTCGGCCTGCGCCTGCCCGGCAGCCGGACGGTGACCCCCTTCGTCGGCGTCGGCGTCGCCTACGAGATCCTCGTCAACGAGGTCGAGGACTACGAGTCGGGGATCGACGACACCAACGTCTACGGTGGTCCCGGCTGGCAGGTGTTCGGCGGCCTCATGGTGCCGGTGACGCATGGGGCTCGCTTCCTCGGCGAGCTGTGGCTGAACGACGCCGAGGTCTCACGCGACGTCGAGACCTACGAGCGTGGCTTGCCGGTGCGCGAGGCCATCGACGTCTCGGGCCTCGGCGCTCGCTTCGGCGTCGAGTTCCGCTTCGACTGAGCCGCCGCCGCGCGTTTCCGGTCCAGCGTCGCCCGCCCGACCGGTATCGATCGCCTCCCGGCACCGGCCCGGCTCGGCGCGCCGCCGGGCCCGGCTCAGCCTCCCCCTCGCCCCGCCAGCCCCGACGCTTGACAGCGTGGGAAGGGGCTGGCTACGCTGCCGCGCGGCACGCCCCGATCAGCAGCCGCTCGAACCGGCGCGCGCCGCGGCCGCCCCGCCGCGCGCCCGCCAGCGAGGTTTGCTCATGCGATCGCTCCTCCGCCGTGGCGCCGAACAACGCCTCCCCCGCCGCGCCATGCCGTTCATGCTGGCGTTCCTGTTTGCCACCGGTCTCGCACCGCGCTCTGCCAGCGCGCAGACGCGCGAGCTGACGGTCGTCGGCGAGGTGCGGGTCCGGGCAGAGCTGCGGGACAACGCCGATTTCGACGATGCGACCAGCGACCGCCAGCGCTTCTTCGGCCAGCGCACGCGGCTCGGTGTCGACGCACGGGTCAACCCGAAGATCACCGGCCGCGTCATCCTGCAGGATACGCGTTTCTGGGGGCAGGAGCCGTCGACGGAGAGCACTGCGAGCGAGCTGGCGTCGATCGACCTCCTCGAGGGCTACCTCGACCTGCGGTGGATCTGGGACCTACCCCTCGACCTCCGCCTCGGACGGCAACCCCTCACCTACGGCCGCGAGCGGCTGGTGGGACGGCACGAGTGGTCGAACCACTCGCGCGTCTTCGACGCCTACAAGCTGCACTTCGGGCTGGGTGCCTTCTACCTCGACATCCTCGGCGCCAAGCTGGTCGACACCAACCTGCCGGAGGGTACCGGCCAGAGCGACCAGGACCGCAACTTCTCCGGTCTCTACTTCTCGAAGGAGGGCGACCGTCTCGAGCTTCTCGATCTCTACTGGCTGCGCCTGATCGACAAGACCGACCCGCCGGCCGGCGAGGTCTATCGCAGCACGTTCGGGGCGCTGGGCCGCTACCTGGTGCTCGATGATCTGACGCTGGAGATCGAGTACGCCCACCAGCTGGGCGAAGCCTCCTCGGAGCTCGACATCGGCGCCTACATGCTGGCAGCGCGCCTCGGCTGGCAGTCGCGCGGCCCGCGCGAGCTGCACGCCGCCGCCGGCTTCGACCTCGCCAGCGGTGACGCGAACGGCACGGCGGACGGCACGCTCCAGACCTTCGACCAGCTCTTCCCGAGCCCGCACCGCCACCTCGGCGCCATGGACCTGATCGGCCGGCAGAACAGTCGCGACTGGTGGGCGCGGGTCGGTGCCCGGTTGACGTCCTCGCTGCGCGGTCGCCTCGACGGGCACGTCCTCGGGCTCGACAAGGCCGAGGATGCCTGGTACGCGGCCGATGGCACGCCGGGCGGACCGGGTGGCCGCTTCACCGCCGGATCCGGGCGCCGCGAGCGCCACCTCGGCGTCGAGCTCGATCTGGTGTTCGACTTCGACTTCGCCGAGGACAGCGCCGTCCAGTTCGGTGTCTCGCGCTTCCTGGCCGGTGCGGCGCTCCGCGAGGGCGGTGCGCCGGACGACGACGCGACCTTCGCCTATGGATCGGTTCGCATCGATCTGTGAGCTTGGCTGACCGGCTGCGCCGTGGAGACGCCTCAGCGACGATCCGGCGGCTGGTCGACGGCCAGGTTGTCGAAGCGCACGTGGCCCTGCAGGGACGTCAGGCCGATCCGACCCCTCTGGTACGTACCGTCCTCGATGTCGATCAGCGCCTTGCCGTCGCAGAATGCGGTGAGGTGCTCGCCCCGTGCCACGACGCGGAGTGAGCGCACGCAGCCGTCGCGCGTCACGTAGGCGTAGGGCACCTCGGCGATGCGACGCGGCTCGCGACCCTCGAGCGCTGCCAGCACCAGACGCCCGTGGGCTGGATCATCCAGGTAGAGCGCGTAGCCATTGCCCGCCGCGTCGGTGCGGAAGAGCACACCACCCGCGAAGCGGTAGCCGCCCGGGCTCTCGATGCGGACCCGGAGGTCGAGGTCGTCGTAGGTCGAATCGGCCAGCACGGCGCGGGCGAAGTGGGTGCCGTCCGGCGTCCGGCCATGCTCGAGGCCACCGTCGTGGATCGTCCAGGTGCCGGTCAGGAACCGGAAGCGGGCGGCGGCGGCGCTGCTGTCGGCGAAGGTGATGGCCAGCGCGGCCGGCGGCAGGCGCCCGGCGCTCGACGGCGACGGCGGGCTCTCGTTGTCGGCCTGGTCGATGGCCGAGACGGCGTACCAGACCTGCTCGCCCGGAGCGACGTCGAGATCACGATAGGACGTCGAGGCGTAGACGACGCCGAGATCGGTGACGTGCTCGGCGTCGAACACCTCGGACGGGCTCCGGAAGATCCGGTAGCCGCCGACGTGATGGCGATCGTAGGACGGCGCCCACGAGACCCGCAGCGCGGCGCCGTCGGCCTCGACCCGCGGGGCCTCCGGAGTGCTCGGTGCACGCGTGTCGCCGAAGGCGAGACCGACCTGGGCGATCTCGTCGAGGGCGCGGCCGATCTCGGGCGGGTAGTCCCCGCGCACGAACAGGTAGCCGCGCAGTCCCCAGCGTGACATCGGCGGCGACAGGATGAGACCGTCGGTCGAGCGCCCCAGGTAGACCGACTCGATCGCCTCGAGTCCGAGCGCCCGCACCTCCTCGATGGCATAGGACCCCTCGATGCCCAGCGACGCGAAGTCGACCTCCAGCGTCGTCGAGTCCACCCGTGCCTGGGAGAGGTTGCTGCTCACGACGAGGAAGGTACCCGCGTCGAGGCCGTAGAGCTCCGAGACGAACCCCCCATTGCTGTTCGAGACGTGGGCGGTCGAGGCGCCACGTAACGCCCGCACCGCGCTGCCCATCGGCAGAGTGCGGTAGATCTGCCAGAGCGGCAGCACCCAGCGGGCCGCCACGTAGGCGCTCCGCTCGCTGCCGTAGCCGAGCGGCACCAGTGGCACGCCGCCGGCGGCCGCGTCGTGGGCCAGCGCCCGTGCCGTCCGCAGCCGGAGCTCGCGCGCCAGGGGGCAGGGAATCCCGTAGCCCTGTCCCCCCATGTAGCTCGCGAAGTGGAAGTCGCTCGCCGCACGGAGATCGCCGGGCTCGAGGCCGTACACCACCCCCGGGATGACCAGGCCCATCGACAGGTCGGGACCCCGCAGCCCGTCGTGTCCGATCAGGATGCTGCCGGGTCCGAGCTCGGCGCGGAGCGTGCGCGCCCACCTGTGGGCCGCCTGTGCCGGGTAGGTGCTGCCCGGGGACATGCTGGCGGCCAGCGGGTCGTCGCCGGGCGGCACGAGGTGGAAGTGGGCCGAGGTCTGGTCGAGGTAGAGACCGTCGAGCTCCAGGTCACGGGCCCAGGCCGCCAGCAAGTGTGGGTCCCCGGTGGCGAGGCGATGCGCGAGGACCCGGAGCCCCATGGCGTGCGCGTCGGCGATCATGCGCCGCATGGCATCCGCATCCACCGGCTCGCCCGTGGCACCGCCCGGCTCACCCCCGCCACGCTGCCAGCCCTCGCCCAGCACGACACCGCTGGCCCCGCACTGTGCCATCGCCTCGAGCGCGATCGGACTCGGGTAGGCCATGCCGCTCCCACCACCCTCCTCCCAGTAGACCAGACGCTGGCCGACGAGAGGATCGTGCTCGGGCGACCGTCCGAGCAGGATGGCGCAGCGGTTGCGATAGGAGAACGGTGCGGTGACGGTGACCGGACCGGCGTCGTCCGGACGCAGATGCTGGATGAAGTAGCTGCCGTCGGCGACCACCAGCTTGACGTCGCGGACGGCGTCGCCCGGACCACCCAGGACCTCGTGACTCTCGAGCACGAAATCGACCTGGTTGGTGAAGGCGCCGGCATTGCCCAGCGCCACGCCGGCATCAGGGCAGCGGCCGGCTCGGAACGGACGACCGGGCTCGAGGTAGACCTCGCCACGCTCCAGATCGCGTCGCCAATGCCAG